>CAZBRY010000038.1:1854-14686 GCA_964494285.1 uncultured Lachnospiraceae bacterium | reverse complement strand
GATCGCTTATTTTTAACATTGACATAATGGCTGTTCTCCTTGCGTTTTAATCTTCTCCAAGATAGGCCGTAATGACCTTCGGATCGTTGAGCACCTGTTCTGGCTTTCCGTCTGTCAGCAGTGTTCCGAAGTTTAATACATAAAGGTATTCACAAATGCCCGAGACGAGTTTCATATCATGCTCAATTAAAAGAATCGTTACATGAAACTGATTTCTTACGATTTCGATCGTGTGCATCAGCTCGGCCGTCTCATTTGGATTCATGCCGGCTGCCGGTTCATCGAGCAGCAGTAGCTTTGGGCCGGTAGCAAGCGCACGCGCAATCTCAAGCTTTCGCTGCTTTCCGTAAGGAAGATTGGAGGCTTTATAGCCGGCCTGCCCGTCTAGGTCGAATACCTTTAGGATGTCCATCGCCTTTTCGGTCATTTCTTTTTCTTTCTTTATATAGGAGCTGAGATGAAGAAAACTCTCGAGCAGGGAATATTCAATTTCATTGTGAAGTGCGACCTTGACATTGTCCAGCACGCTCATTTTTGAAAACAGACGGATGTTCTGGAAGGTTCTTGCGATTCCAGCATTGCAAATTTCATGCGGCTTCATGCCGACAATACTTTTATCATTTAATGTAACAATACCATTCGTCGGCAGATAAACACCTGTCAGCATATTAAAGATGGTTGTTTTGCCGGCACCGTTTGGTCCGATCAACCCCACCAGGGAGCCTTCCTCAACGGACATATTCAAATTATCCACGGCGCGCAGACCGCCAAAGGAGATTCCTAAATTTTTCACCTCTAATAATGCCATTGTTATTCGCCCTCCTTTGCGGTTTTCTTAAACTTGGAAAGGATCTTCTGCTTTGCCGCGGAATTATTAATAATCATCATTGCGATCAGAACGATGGAGTACATGAGCATTCGGTAATCGTCCATCCCGCGCAGTACCTCGGGAAGCAGCGTCAGTACAATTGCAGCGATAATCGAGCCCTTGATATTGCCCATACCGCCAAGCACGACCATAACAAGGATCTCAATGGATTTGTTGTAATCAAAGGTGGCAGGCTTCAAAATGCCGACATTGTGCGCATAGACGACTCCTGCAATTCCTGCAAAAACAGCGGAAATAACAAAAGCGAGTGTTTTAAAGCGGCTGACGGAAAGTCCGGTCGCTTCGGCTGCAATATAATTGTCACGGATCGAGCAGATGGCGCGGCCGTGTCTGGAATTGACGAAGTTTGTCACAAGCAGGATCATCAGTGCCATAATGAGATAGATCGCTGTAAAATTTTTATAAGTAGAGTATTTCGGGATGTCGGATAATCCGGCGGCTCCGTTTGTGATTTTCAAAGAGTTAATGATGGATTTGATGATCTCACCAAAACCGAGCGTCACGATTGCAAGATAATCGCCCTTTAATCGGAGAACCGGCACGCCGATCAAAATACCAAAAATACCTGCGACAAGCCCACCTGCCAGAATCGCCAGAACAAAGGAGAGTGGGGTCGGCATATTCGTCGTATGGAGCGTAATCAATGCACCGGTATAAGCGCCGATGGACATAAAGCCTGCGTGTCCCAAAGTGAGTTCGCCCAGGAAACCGATGATCAGACAGAGCGAAACTGCCAGCATAACATTGACGCAGATCGGGACAATGATGGAGGTCATCTGTCTGCTGAGGGCACCGCTCTGTACGAGAACCATAACAAGCGCGTATATTACAATTGCAATTATGAATGTCAGAATACCTTTTTTGTTTTTCATGATTTATACTTTCTCCCTTCTCTGTTTGCCGAGAAGACCGGACGGCCTTACAAGGAGAACGACCACGAGGACACCGAAAACAATCGCATCAGAAAGCTGCGTGGAAATATAAGCCTTGGAAAGACTTTCGATGATGCCTAGGATGATGCCGCCAAGCATTGCACCGGGAATAGAGCCAATGCCGCCAAGTACAGCTGCGACAAATGCTTTAATACCCGGAAGGGCGCCGAGCGTCGGACGCAGAGATTCGTACTGCGCAATAAACAAAATTCCTGCGACAGCCGCAAGGCCGGAGCCAATCGCAAAGGTAAGGGAAATCGTGCCGTTGACATTGATGCCCATCAGCTCTGCCGCTCCCTTGTCCTCGGAAACAGCGCGCATCGCACGCCCCGCCTTCGTCTTGCTGATGAACAGCGAGAGCAGGATCATGCAGACAGTCGTTACGATCAGTGTGATCAGTGTAATGCCGGAAATATTGATCGTACCAAGCGTGATGGCAGGAACCCGAATAATTGAGGCGAACGGTTTGGGCGTTGCGCCGAAAATGATCTGGACAAGATTTTGCAGAAAGTAGCTGACCCCGATCGCGGTAATCAAAACGGCCAGTGGCTGTGCCTTTCTTAACGGCTTATAAGCAATCTTTTCGATGACGACACCGAGCAGTGCACAAAAAAGAATTGTCAAAATGACGGCCAAAATGACCGGTATTTGAAGCGCCGTGACAAATACAAAAAGCGCATAGGCTCCTACCATAATAATATCACCATGGGCAAAATTGATCATTTTAGCGATGCCGTACACCATCGTATAACCGAGCGCAATCAATGCATAGATACTTCCCGTGCGAAGTCCGTTGATCAGCTGTTCGATTATGCTGTTTAGGATATTCATTGTCTTCACCATACCTTTACTGTAATCGAGAAACCAAAGGATCCCCTGTTTATGCATAATGCACAAATACGAGGGCAGTTATGCCCTCGTATTGCGCCTTTGCATACCTATGCTATTATAACACAGGTTTTTTATTTTGTGAATGCAAAATTATTCAACAGCTGTATATGCGCCGTTTACGATTTTAATAAACTTAGCGCCCTTATTTGGCTCACCGTCTGCGGTAAAGCTCATATTGACACCTGTTAAACCATTGATTTCGATCTGTGTCATTGCCGCAATCAAATCAGCACTTTCGATTGAACCAGCTTTTTCCATTACCGCCTTGATAACATAAATCGCGTCATATGCATCTGCAGCAAACTGATCCGGCGTCGCGCCATAAGCAGTTTCGTAAGCCTTTACAAAGGAGACAACGTTTTCTGACGTATCGGCAGCGAAGAATGGGCTTAAGAATACGGCGCCTTCAATCGTGGTCGTATCTGTAACTGTTCCGAGAACGCCGTCCCATCCGTCTGAGCCTAAGAACGGAAGTGTCATGCCAAGCTCCTTAGCCTGCTTTGTGATGTAGGTTGCGTCATTGTAATAAGCCGGTACGAAAATAACCTCTGCGTCCGTTCCTTTAATGGAGGTGAGCTGTGTATTGAAATCCACATCATCGGTCACAAAGGATTCGCTCGCTGTGATCGTTCCGCCAAGCTCTGAAACCTTTGCTTCAAACGCATCCTTGATTCCCGTCGAGTATTCGTCGGCATTGTTATAGATGACAGCAATTTTTGAATATCCCAATTTATTAATCGCGTAATCCGCCATCGTTTCACCCTGTAAAGGATCGGTAAAGCAAATTCTGAATGCGTTCGGGTTCTTTGTGCAGTCGATTGCCGAGCCCGAAGGTGTAATCTGAAGGATACCGTCCTCATAGGTCAGATCCGTAATCGCAAGACAAGCCCCGGATGTAACGGTTCCCATTAATGCGTTGATTCCTTTGTCCATCAAGGTGTTGTAAGCCTGCGGGGACTTTTCCTCGGAAGCTTCGTCATCCTCAAACGCCAGAGCAAACTGGTAGGTCTTGTCACCGGCTGTCACTCCGCCTGCGGCATTGATTTCGTCAATCGCGATTTCTGCCGCCTGCTTAACGGAAATGCCGTAAGAAGCTGCGCCGCCTGTCAGAGGTCCGATACCGCCGATCAAGAATGTCTCGGCTCCTTCTACTGCAGCCGCGTTTGCGTTGTCTGCTGCATCTGCGCTCTCATCTGCCGTTTCAGGGGCAGCCGCATCGGCAGCCGGAGCAGTACCACCGCATCCGATGAGTGTTGTTACAGCCATTGCTGTAACGAGCATCATGCTGACTAATTTCTTTTTCATAATAGTTCCTCCCTATTCAATGATATAATCACTATTTACCAACCCATCATACCCGTTTCACGGGCTGTTGTCAAATATATTCATGGAAGTTATGGGATCCATAACTACAAGTAATGGAATGGCGGAAACATTGATTGACAGCGGTTTTGCGGGTGCACTTGAAAAAGAAATGAGAAGGTGCTACAATTGGAAATCGAAAGCGGTGAAAAAGATGAAAAAAGCAACGGAAACAGGAATTGTCGGCGGTGTTGCTGCCGGCTCGCTCTTATGTACGAGTCTGCTTCTTCTATTATTAATGCTTATGAAACCCAATAACAAGAGAGATATTTCCAGTCTCCAAGGAAAAATGTATGCGCATAGGGGGCTACACGATGCAAAGATTCCGGAAAATTCCATTGCGGCCTTTCAGGCAGCGAAGGACAACGGATATGGCGTGGAACTGGATGTACAGATGACGAAAGACAATTGCCTCGTTGTGTTTCATGATGGCGATTTGTGGCGTATGTGCGGTGTGAAGGGGCGCCTTAGGGATTACACCTACGAGGAGCTGCAGCAGTTTCAGCTCAAGGATACGGAAGAGAAAATCCCCTTATTTTCAGAAGTGCTTCAGTTGCTCGGCAGGACGGATGTGATCTGTGAATTAAAAAACGATAACGGTAATTTTAATTATTATTTCTGCGAGCGCGTCTGTGAAGAAGTCAAGGATTATCCGGGAAATATCTGCATGGAATCATTTAGTCCCTTTTTGCTTCGGTGGTTCTTCAAAAACAAGCCGGAGATTATCAGAGGGCAGCTTTCCAACAATATGGACAAGGAACATAAAATGCTTTTTCCGACGGATCTGTTTATGACGCATCTTTTGATTAACCGAGTATCTCGGCCGGATTTTATTGCCTATCGATTTTCCGACATTAGGACGCTTGGCTATCGGATATGCAGGAAACTGTACCGCCCGTTTTGTGTTGCATGGACGGTGAAGGGTTCCGAGCAGATCCGGGATGCGAAAAAGAAATTTGATACCATTATTTTTGAAAAAGGAGAGGAAAAATGAAGGACTATGTAGATTTTCACACGCATACGCTTATGAGCGGGCATGCTTATAATACGATGAATGAAATGATTGCGGCAGCAAGGGAGAAGGGCGTCGCCATGTATGGAATTACTGAGCATGGCCCGGCGATGCCGGGAAGCTGCCATCGGATGCATTTTGGCAATCTGCAGATTATTGACCGCAAAGCGTATGGCATCGAGTTATTTATGGGAGTCGAATTAAATATTCTTGACGAAAAAGGAACCGTAGATTTAGAACGGAACCTTTTAAAAGAGATGGATGTTGTGATTGCGAGCCTTCATGTGCCGTGTATTGAAAATCTTGGCAAGGAAGCGAACACGGAGGCTGTGATCAATTGCATCAAAAATCCATGTATTGATATCATTGGGCATCCGGATGACGGATATTATCCGCTCGATTTAAAGGCTGTCGTGCAGGCGGCAGCCGAATACGGGACACTGCTTGAGGTGAATAACCATTCTCTGGGTCCGCATTCGCCGCGTGCAAATGCGCGTGAAAACGAATTGGAAATGCTGAAATGGTGTAAGGAATATCGCGCGGAAATCATTATTGGCTCGGATGCTCATATTGACTGCCTGGTTGGTTCTCACGAATATGCCCACGCGCTGCTTGAGGAAGTTGAATTCCCCAAGGAGCTCATCGTGAATACGGACCAAGAACGGACAAGAGCGCATACAAAGCAATATAGAAATTACTAAAAGGTCTTTACTTGGATACTTCAACGTGGTAAACTGTACTTGTATGAAAGTGTTTTCATGGAGGAAGGTTAAATTATGAATCCCAAAATAAGAACAGAAGCAGTCGATTATTTGTTTGATGCGATTATGCAGTTAAAGAGTAAGGAAGAGTGTTATATATTTTTTGAGGATATTTGTACGATTAACGAGCTGCTGTCATTGTCTCAGCGCTTTGAGGTGGCGAGCATGCTGCGGGAAAAGAAAACGTATTTGGACATTGCAGAGAAAACGGGTGCTTCGACCGCCACGATCAGCAGAGTAAACCGCTCGCTCAATTACGGGAATGACGGCTACGATATGGTACTGGATCGTATGAAAAAAAAGAAATAGGAATTGTCCTATTTCTTTTATTTTTTCTCCGGCTCGGGGAGCGTGTCAAGCAACTTTTCGATGACAAGCATTTTCGCATAGACATCCTGACTGAGAATACTGATAAAAGCGAATAGCTGCAGATAATCCCGATCATCTTCCGGCATCTCCGAAAAGGTGTCCTGCGCAATTTTTAAATTGCGGTTGATACTTTCCATAAAATAATCGCGTTTTCCGTCGCACATTTCAAAAATCCCATCGTAAAGATTTGTTATGGAAAAATCAGTATTTTCATTTTGATAGAACTTCTCCACAAGGGGCTCTAACAGCTTTTGGATGTCATTGATGGAAAGTAGGTTTTTATAATAATAGATCAATGTGAGCAGCATGATATGCTCTTTGCAGTATTTCTTTTTCTGCGGAGCGGGGATCAACTCATTTTTAGCATAGTTGTTGATCATCGTTTTTGTCAGAATCTTATCATCCTCATAGCGCTTTGTGGAAGCAAGGTGCTCATCCATGAAGGTTGTCACCTGATCCATGTACAAATCAATATTTGGAATTTGGGAGGAGTCAATATATTTGATCCGCCCCACCTCTTCAGCGGTTTCTTTTATGATCTTTTCCAAATCCTTGTTCATTTTGTTCCCTCATTTATATGCAGACTGATATAAGAAGCCTATTTCTTATATTATATAGTTTTAAAAACTACTTTGCAAGGATTTTGTATATTCTTCGTTTTCAATGCTTCGTTTTACATTAAAAAATAATGGTTTTGCTTTAACGAAAATATGAAACGTGATATAATGTCGATTAATAGGATACCACATTTTTGGGAGGAATTATGAGCGTCAGTTTGATTGAAATGTTAAATGAAAAGCAGAGGGAGGCAGTGCTTCAGATTGAGGGGCCTCTTTTGATTCTTGCGGGAGCCGGCTCGGGAAAGACGAGAGTGCTTACGAACCGCACGGCCTATATGATAGAAGATTGCGGCATTAACCCGTGGAACATCATGGCGATCACGTTTACGAATAAAGCGGCGGGCGAGATGCGCGAGCGTATTAACGATATGGTTGGACATGGGGCCGAGAGCGTTTGGGTTGCGACGTTTCATAGCACCTGCGTGCGGATTCTGCGTCGTTATATTGATAAGCTTGGGTATGATACGAATTTTACAATCTACGATACAGATGACCAGAAAACGATCATGAGGGACATTTGTAAACGGCTGCAGATCGATACGAAGCAGTATTCCGAAAGGGCACTTTTAAGTGCAATCTCTCATGCGAAGGACGAGCTGCTTTCTCCTCGTGACATGGATCTGGATGCGATGGGCGATTTTGGGAAAAAGCAGATGGCAAAGGTGTACGCGGAATACCAGAAAGCGTTACAAAAAAACAATGCGTTGGATTTTGATGATTTGATTGTAAAGACCGTCGAATTATTTAAGGTATGGCCGGATATACTGGATTATTACCAGAATCGTTTCTTGTATATTATGGTGGATGAGTATCAGGATACGAATACGGCACAGTTTGAGCTGATTCGTCTGCTCGCGTCAAAGAATAAAAATATATGTGTTGTCGGAGATGACGATCAGTCTATTTACAAGTTTCGCGGAGCCAATATCAGAAATATTCTTGATTTTGAAAAGGTATATCCGGAGGCGAAGGTCGTAAAGCTGGAGCAGAATTACCGTTCCACGCAGACGGTTTTGGACGCGGCGAATGCCGTAATTCGCAACAATCTTGGCAGGAAGGACAAGCGGCTTTGGACAGATAAGGGCGAAGGCGCCAAAATTCATTTTAACCAGTTTGACACGGCTTATGAAGAGGCGGAATACATTGTCGACAGCATTTCGCAGAAAAAAAGAGAAGGGTTTGCCGATTACTGTGACTGCGCCGTGCTTTACAGGACGAATGCGCAGGCGCGTATTTTGGAGGAGAAATTTATATTATCAAGTATTCCCTATGACGTTGTAGGCGGCGTGAATTTTTATTCCAGAAGAGAAATTAAGGACATTCTTGCCTATTTAAAAACGATTGACAACGGAAAGGATGATTTGGCAGTCAAACGGATTATCAATGTGCCGAAGCGCGGCATTGGAGCCACGACGCTGAACAGAGTACAGACATACGCGGATGAGCAGGGTCTGAGCTTTTATGATGCACTCAAGCAGGCGGACCAGATCGCTTCGATCGGGAAAAGTGCCATCAAGCTGGCTCCGTTTGTAGATATGATTCAAGTGTTTCGCAGCAAATTGCCATACATAAGTTTAGAAGAATTGGTCAATGATATTATAGAAACAACGGGATATATTGAAAATCTGGAGGCTTCCGATGAAGAGGAGGCAAAAGTACGGATTGAAAATATCGATGAGTTGATTAGCAAGGTGGTCGCTTTCGAGGAAAATGCGGACGAGCAGCCAACGCTATCGGAGTTTCTGGAAGAGGTCGCTCTTGTTGCCGATATTGATCGTGTGGATCGGGATCATAACCGGGTGCTGCTGATGACGCTTCACAGCGCAAAGGGTCTTGAGTTTTCACATGTTTATCTGGCAGGCATGGAGGACGGTCTATTTCCCAGCTATATGAATATTACATCCGACGATCCGCAGGAGCTAGAGGAGGAGCGCCGGCTCTGCTATGTCGGTATCACACGCGCAATGGAGGACTTGACGCTGACCTGCGCAAGGCAGAGGATGGTGCGCGGCGAGACACAGTACAATGCGGTGTCGCGGTTTGTAAAGGAGATACCGCCGCTTCTTTTAGACGGCAGACTCCCTGTCAGAAAGGTGCGGGAGGAGGATGTGCTGAATCCTTCCACATCCGCGTATGCAAAGGGATTATTCCGGACAAAGCCCTATGCGATGTCTGCAACGGAGAGGGATGCCTATGCGAAGCCCTTTATTGCTTCCGCAAATCAGGCGGCCGGGACGGTGATCAGCTTTGAAAAAGCGATCAGCGGAAAAAATAATGGTTTTGTGCCGGCAAAAAGACCTGCCGCAGGCGAGGTAAAGAATATCGGTCCGGGAGGAAACGAGCTGGACTATCAGGTCGGCGACAGTGTCCGCCATATGAAATTCGGTGAAGGCATCGTTAAAAATATCGTGAGTGGCGGCCGAGATTATGAAGTCACAGTGGACTTCAAGGGAGCCGGAATCAAGAAGATGTTTGCCTCGTTTGCAAAACTTAAAAAAATATAAAATTTCAAGGAAAGCAATGGAAAACGCACATTATTTCTGCTATAATAAAACAAAGCTTGGTTCTATCTTGAAGCAAAACGAGACGCGTGCCGGGAATGAGATGAATTTTTACGTGGAGATTTATAATCATTTGAATACACTATAGAAAACGAAAGGATGGGCGGAGAGAATGGACAAATTTGAGGAGTTAATGAAAACAGTAAAGGCACAGGAGGTGCTTGGTGTGGCAAAAGCAAACGATTTTATTAATGCGGTAAAAGCAAATGAATTTTTAAACCTCAAGAAAAAGGAAGAGGAAAAGAAGAAGTGCAATCAATGGGCATGGGCAATCGGAATCATCCTTGGTGTCGCGGCAATTGCAGCAATTGCATATGGTCTGTACTGCTACTTCACCCCCGACTATTTAGAGGATTTTGAGGATGATCTTGACGATGACTTAAATGATGAATTTGATGATGAATTCTTCGAAGACGAGACAGATGCAGAGAAGGAAGAAGAATAAGTATGAATTTGTTAGAGAACCTTGCGAGAGTGGGGTTCTTTTTTTGGACAATTTCCTATTGTACAAACAGTAAGGCACGAACAATCCGGCGTAAACAATCAATAGCCGGTTGTTTACTTTCCAAAGGAATTACGATAAGATAGGTAAAAGCGCAGAAAATGAAAGATGGGTGCATTATTTGAAACAATTGATGACGATTTGGGGGCGGCAGACAGATCAAAAGCATTTTTTAGAAGAATATCCGCGTCCGCAGATGCAAAGAAACAGTTATGTAAACTTAAACGGGACATGGGAGTATGCCTTTACGAAACAGAAGATAACAGATCTTTTCCAAATTAAATGGGAAGGGAAGATTATTGTCCCCTTTTCTCCTGAGGCATATTTATCGGGGGCAAACCGGCAGCAGCAGCCCGGTGAATATTTGTGGTATCGCAGGGATTTTTCCACCCCGGAGGACTACCGGGCAGGGATGCGTATTTTGCTCCATTTTGGTGCAGTGGATCAGCAGTGCAAGGTTTATATAAATCAAAAATTTGTGGCATCGCATTGTGGCGGATACCTGCCGTTTGAAGCGGATATTACGGAGGTGTTGCATGTTGACAGGATCAATGAACTTGCCGTATGCGTGCGTGACGACAGCGACACCTCCTATTACAGCCGCGGAAAGCAGATGCTGAAACGCGGAGGAATGTTCTACACAGCGCAAAGCGGCATCTGGCAGCCCGTATGGATGGAATGCGTGCCACAGACATACTTACAGAAAGTGTTATGTAAACCCGACGCGGACACGGGTGCGGTTCGATTTGAGATGGAGATAGAGACAGATATAGAAGCAGATATAGAAGCAGGCAATATTCTCGGAACAGGCGGTGCATTGGAGGCATTCGACGAGGGCGGGAAGTCTGGCCCCGATTTTCCTGATTTACGAATCGAAATTTACCAAGCCGTTATCGATGAGCAGGTTTCCCTATCGGCCGAAGCCTGCAGGCGCATGGAGCCGCTGGATGGGCCGGCACATGCTTTGGCGGAGCGGAAAAGAAGAAAGACACTGCGATTTTTTTCTTACGAGAAGGTAGTTGAGAATGCTGTGGAGGATGCCATAGAGAACGTCGCAGAGAACATCGCGGAAGGGGACGTCGCTCATCGCTTTCAAACAAAACGCCGCATGATTAAAAAAATACAGCAGACGATAAAAATTCATGATTTTGAAAAAAAGCTCTGGACACCCGAGTTCCCCTATTTGAATGTTTATAAAATATGGTATGGCAAGGATGAGATAACCGGATATTTTGCGTTCCGCACCTTTTCGGTGGAGCCGGACAAAGCGGGTGTGATGCGGATGTGCCTAAATCACGCGCCATACTTTCAAAAGGGCGTTCTGGATCAGGGCTATTGGCCCGACGGACTTTATACACCGCCGTGTGACAACGCGATGATTTACGATATTTTGAAAATGAAGGAGCTTGGTTTCAACATGCTTCGCAAGCATATCAAAATCGAACCGCAAAGGTGGTATTATCATTGCGACAGGCTGGGAATGATTGTTTGGCAGGATATGGTAAATGGAGGAGGTGCTTATCAATTCTGGTTTGTCACTTATCTGGCGACAGCGTTTAACATGTTCAATTACCGGATCAAAGATCATTGCTACAGGCTGCTCGCACGCAAGGATCCACGCGGCAGGGCACAGTTTGAGGAGGAAATGGAACAGACGGTTCAGGCTCTGCGGGGACATCCGTGCATCGGTACATGGGTCATTTTTAATGAAGGCTGGGGGCAGTTTGACGCGGTACGCCTGACAAAGCGGCTGCGTGAACTGGATGACACCCGCGTGATTGATTCGACAAGCGGCTGGTTTGATCAGCGCTGCGGCGATTTGCGCAGCCAGCACTATTATTTTTTTAAGCTTGCGCTCGCCTGGGAAAAACATCGTGCGACAGTACTGTCGGAGTTTGGAGGTTTTCCCTATCGGGTGGAAGGACATAGCTGCTGCGAAAAGGTGTACGGATACCATCCATGCCGGTCACTTACTGAGCTTAGGCAGGCTTATGCAAAATTGATGAGGGAAGTGATTGAGCCGGAAATCAGAAACGGATTGTCGGCTACGGTCTATACGCAGCTTTCGGATGTGGAAGAGGAAGTAAACGGAATATTAACTTACGATAGGGAGGTATGCAAACATGCAGATTTATGAAGAACAAAATAAACTGGTGATCGCTGAGGAAGGAAGACAAATTTGGATCGAACCGTGGGGCACGGATTCCCTGCGCATTCGGATGACAGCTCAGCCCGAAATGGATCGGGAGGATTGGGCACTTTGCGAGCCGGTTGCGCCTTGCAGAGCAGCAATTACCTTTGAAGAAATCGATGTGACAGATCCGTGGTACCTAAGTGAGGACTATGCGCGCTACCATCGCCGTGCAAAGCAGGCGGTTTTGCAGAACGGAAATATTACGGCGCGCGTCAGCACCGAAGGCTGGATCAGCTTTTATAATCAGCGGGGTGAGCTTCTGACTTCGGAATATTGGAGAAACCGCAACAGAATCAATCGTTACTGCGTGCCCCTTCGAATCGATGCGCGTGAGCTCAAGCCGATACCGGGCACGAATGACTTTATGTTAACCGCCCGCTTTGAAGCCTTTGATGATGAAAGAATATACGGAATGGGACAATACCAGGATCGCCATTTAAATAAAAAAGGCGCGCTGCTGGAGCTTGCGCATCGCAATTCCCAAGCGAGCATACCATTTTTCATTTCCAGTCGCGGATACGGATTTTTGTGGAATAATCCGGCGATCGGAACGGCTGTATTTGGCACGAATCATACGGAATGGACAGCAAAGAGCACGAAAAAGCTGGACTATTTTATCACGGCAGGCGACACCCCCGCGGACATTGAACGCAATTACAGCGCGGCAGCAGGCCGGACGCCGATGATGCCGGAATATGGTCTCGGTTATTGGCAATGCAAGCTGCGCTACCGCAATCAG
>CAZBRY010000038.1:1140-1844 GCA_964494285.1 uncultured Lachnospiraceae bacterium | reverse complement strand
AAACGGCGAAGATGTATTCGTACACTTCTCTGGCATAAAAGAAGAGGGCTTCCGATGGATGCGATTGTCGTAGACTTTTTCCATTGGACGAGGCAGGGCGATTTCAAGTTTGAGCCGCGCGACTGGCCGAATCCCGAGGCGATGGTAAAGGAGCTGAAGGAGCTTGGAATAGAGACGGTCGTGTCCGTATGGCCGACGATCGACGACAGAAGCGAGAATTACGGCGAAATGAAGGACAAAGGGTATCTCGTCAAGGCGGATCGCGGCATGGAGCAGCACATGACCTGGATGGGCGATGCAGTTTTTTATGACGCGACGAATCCCGGCGCGCAGAAATTTGTTTGGGATCGCTGCAAAGAAAATTATTATGAAAAGGGAATCCGCTGCTTCTGGCTCGATGAGGCGGAGCCGGAATACGGTCCCTATGATTTTGACAACTACCGCTATTACAAAGGGCCTGCACTGCAGTGTACGAATATTTATCCGCTGATGTATGCGAAGGGATTTTACGATGGACTGAAGGAAGCGGGCGAAACCGAGGTGCTGAGCCTTGTGCGCTGTGCATGGGCGGGCAGCGCCAGGCACAGCGCCATCGCGGACGCAAAGACAACCCGCAACGCGGCGCTTATGGAAGACAGACCCAGCATCGTAACCAGAGCTATCCGAGCATAGCGGCGGTGAAAAGGCGGGATGTTCGTTTTCAT
>CAZBRY010000038.1:0-1130 GCA_964494285.1 uncultured Lachnospiraceae bacterium | reverse complement strand
TGGTCCGGCGACATTCATTCTTCGTTTCGTTCCATGCAGGAACAGCTTCAGGCGGGACTTAGCATGGGAATCGCAGGCATTCCGTGGTGGACGTCGGATATCGGCGGCTTCCTCGGCGGCGACATCAAGAACCCTGATTTTCGGGAACTGCTGCTGCGCTGGTTTGCATGGGGCGCTTTCTGCCCGGTATTCCGTATGCATGGAGAGCGTTCGCCATGGTATGAGCGCGAGGAAGAGTTTATCGACGGCGTCAGACAGCTGACATCCGGTCAGGATAACGAGGTGTGGAGCTTCGGCGACGAGAACTATGAAATTTTGAAGAAATTCCTGCTGATCAGGGAGCAGATTCGTCCGTATGTCCGCGCCTGTATGAAGGAAGCGAGCGAGAACGGCAGTCCCGTCATGCGCCCGATGTTTTATGATTTTCCGAAGGAAGAGCGCTGCTGCGAGGCGGAGGACCAGTACATGTTCGGTTCCAAACTGCTTGTTGCTCCTGTCATGCAGCCCCATGTGACGACCCGCAGCGTTTATCTGCCGGCCGGCCACCGGTGGAAGGAAACAGCGACCGGCAAAATATTTGACGGCGGCTGCTCAGTTGAGGCTCATGCTCCGATCGATGTGATCCCGGTATTTGAGATGGTGAGCTTGGAAATGATATTTTAGAAAATGATATTTTAGAAATCGTATGTTAGAAAATGGAGAGTGTTATGAAAAAAGGTCAGCTACTGGAAGGTACTGTCGAGAAATTGAAATTTCCCAACAAGGGAATTGTATTTGTGGAGGATACATCGCAGTCCGGCTGCGATGCGGGGGAGCAGGTTGACACAGTGGGGAGGCAGGCTGGCGTAAATCGGAATGCAGCCGCAGCGAAAAAACGTGTCATCGTTAAAAATGTCCTTCCGGGTCAGAAGATCCATTTTTCTGTAAGCAAAATCAGAAGCGGCAATGCGGAAGGTCGTCTGCTGGAGGTACTCGAGAAATCGTCTGTTGAAATCGAAAGCCCGTGCCGCCATTTTACAGAGTGCGGTGGCTGCGCCTATCAGAGTCTTCCTTATGAGGAACAGTTAAAGTTGAAGGAAGAACAGGTAAAGGATCTACTAGATTCCGTGCTTGGTGATGCTCTGTTCGAA
>CAZBRY010000037.1:9676-14917 GCA_964494285.1 uncultured Lachnospiraceae bacterium | reverse complement strand
TGCAGGATTTTCTTACTATTGCATACCCTAAAGTAGACACCAGCGGTTCCTGGATTACTTTTATAATCCATCTGCTAAAGGCAGAGGAAGGTCTTCCATCCTTACAATCCTCCATCTGTGATCTTCTTAAAAGCCGGCTTGCTCTCTCAAAATTCTCCTGTGTATTAATTGGCGAAAAAACTGAAGATACCACTGTTGTCCATATAAACCTGAAGGACAAAGAAAAAAACCCTGTTCCCGATTCGGAAATCGGAAACATCTGCTATCTTTTATATGATATTTTGGAGAGCACCTGTCAGTTTCTTTTAGCCACGGGGCATCCTGTTCCTGAATTTATGGATTTGTATCAATCTTATCAGACCGCTTCCATTTGCCTGCAAAGAGGATTTTATTATAAATGCAATGCCGTTTTATTTTATGAAGAGGAACATGATCATCTGGTCTACCAGTTTGGTCAGGATGCCTCTCTCCCTTTTGAGAAGGCACTTGGCCAGCATGATGAAACCGCCTGTATGATGTATGTGAAAAATATGGTAGAGAAGCTGCGCCGTTTTGACGGCACATTAATCAGCACCACCAAAAACTTTTTTATAGCTCTCCTTCACAAGCTATATGAAACTGCCTCACTGTGCGGCAGCGCTGTTTTTCTACCTCTTGAAACACCGGAAGCCTTACGGGATATGGTTTGGCAAATGCCCTTTTTGACTGATATTGAATCCTATTTACTGGATAAACTGACCTCTTTTTTTCAGTCCACGGACAGCCGGTATACCCAATATCCTCTGGCCTACCAGATCAGACATTACATTGATGAAAATTATGACAATGAGGAGCTCTCCCTGCAGGATATCTCCACAAATTTTTCGGTCAGCGAATCCTATGCATGCATTATATTTAAGAAAGCCTTTGATGATACAATCAACCAATACATGATTAATAAACGGCTGGAAGCCGCCAAACACTATTTAAAAAATACGAACAAAAAAATTAAGGAGATTTCGGAGCTGGTGGGATACAGAGATTACAACTATTTTATCCGTATCTTTAAAAAAAACACCGGACAAACTCCTACCGAGTATCGTCTTTAGTTTGAAAATAAAGGGTGAAGATAAATGGTATATAACATTTTAAGAAAAAGTCGGTCTTTCAATTTTTTAATGATCCATTTTAATAATATGAGTCTTCGCAGAAAAATTGTTCTATCTTATTTTCTGTTCATTTTCCTGTTAATTGGAACTCTATCCATGACCATTTATACTGTCATCTCACGAACAATTCTGGAGCAGAACACTTTCAGCTTCAGTCAGAGTTTTCAGCAGGCGAATTCATATTTGACCTACAAGCTGCAAAGTGTAAGCTCCTCCAGTGATATGTTAATTTATAATGTCACGCTCAACTCTATTCTGAGCCGTGATATGGATGATTATTCACATATGCAGCAAATAGCTGACTCCAAAGCCATTTTGGAGCTTCTTAAGAATATGCAGGAAAATGATGATATCAAGCTTGCGCGAATCTATGTTCCAGATGAGCTCAGTTATTCCGGAAACGGCATCAATATCCGTCCATTTTCTCAAGCTGCCGCTACTGTCTGGTGGGAACCCTTGCTTCAAAAAAAGGGGCTGCATCTTTTTGTCGGCGATGACAGCCTCGAGGATGAATCCTTTGGTAACAAGAAACGGATTTCGTTAATCCGCGCCATGTATAGCCAATACGATTATTCACAGCTTTCTTTTATTCTTCGCCTAGATGTTCCCTATGATACCATAGAAGATATATTAGATTTGGCAGATTACACAAACGACAGTCTGACCCTGATTTATAATGACCAGGGCACTGTTGTAGCCCAATCCTCCGGTTTGAAAAGTGATTATCCTTTCATAAGTAAAAATAACAAGCTGTTAGTCCCAGAAATCCCCATGGGAGAAGTTACGCCTCTTTCCTTTGATTCTTCCCGCTACATGGCATTACAATCCGATATCAGCGGGATTGGCTGGAAGATGATGACACTGGTTCCTTATACCTCCTTTGCCTCCGGTATCACGACACTTACGAAAATTATTGTTGGCGTTTCTCTCTTAATACTTTTGATTGCCTACTTTCTTTCAAAGCCAATTGCCTATTCAATTACAAAAAGGCTGGACAAGCTTTGTGGGTTTATGCAGAGGGCGACTGGCGGGGAGCTTGTGGAAGTTCCTGATATTATATATAAGGATGAAATTGGTATCCTTTATGAGAATTATAATTTTATGATTTCACGGATACGAAGCCTGATCAGCAAAAATTATCAAATGGGAATTGAACTAAAAAGTGCAGAATACAAAGCGCTTCAATCTCAGATTAATCCGCATTTTTTATATAATACCTTAGATATGATCAGCTGGCTGTCCTATCAGAATAAGTCTGAAGAGATTACTTCTGTAGTCTATGCCCTGGCTAATTTTTATAAGCTTTCTCTTAATAAAGGAAAGGATATCGTTACGTTAAGCGATGAGATCAATCATCTCACTTATTTTATGAAAATACAGGAGTTTCGTTTTTCAGGAAAAATTAAATTAAACATAGACGTTCCTCCCGAGCTGCTGCAGTACTCCATTCCCAAAATAACCCTGCAGCCTATTGTTGAAAATGCCCTATTTCACGGCATCCTCGAAAAGAAATCCAAATCAGGTTCTATCACGGTTACGGGAAAAAGGGAGAACGAATTGATTTGTCTGCAGATAACAGATGACGGAATCGGCATTCCCTCTGAGCAGCTAAAGGGACTTTTGGAGGATAAGAATCATTTAGAGACTCCGGATGAAACAGGAAGTCATTATGGACTTCATAATATCAACAGACGCATTCGGCTTCAATATGGGGAGGCCTATGGGCTTTCCTTTGAAAGCATATCAGGTAAGGGAACTACTGTATCTCTTCTTTTACCTGCCATGCATGTAGATGAATTATAAACTACATGTGTTTTACTTTCCAAGTGGTTCGTTTGACAACTACTCCATTGAAGAAAGGAAAACATTTATGGCAAAAGGTTACAAAGCATGTGATTACCCTATCACACCAACAGGTGTGACTTTCTCCACCGAAGCGGCATGGTTACAGGAATTATTTGACCGCTGCGAGGTACTGTGTGAAAAAAATATAGCAGTCTTTACAGACAAAAAAGTGCTGCGTGAAGGCTCCGATTATGACGGGGTCTGGCTGGAAACACAGCCTATGGGCGGAGAAATGTATGCAAAGAGAGATATGGAGATCGCTCTTAATAATCAATTAATTTTTATGGAAAACCAACGAAAAAGCGGAAGGCTGCCCGGAATGATTAAATTTCAGGAACCATTCCTGCTTCAGGTCTCCTATGACTGGCTTCAAGGCTTCTGTTTTCCCATCCCCGCACTAAAAATGTATTATTTAATCGGTAAGGATCAAAATTATCTTACCCTTCTATATGATACCCTAAAAAGCTTTGACGAATATCTGTGGACTTATCGGGACAGCGACGGGGACGGCTGCCTGGAAAGTTGGTGTACCTGGGATACCGGCGAGGACAATTCCCTGCGTTTTACCCGTTACGGCGTGAAGGATGGGGGGTATGGCGGCGAGGAGCCTCCTGTCAACAGCGGAAAGCTTCCCTATGCATCCATGGATGTAATGTCCTACTCCTGCCAGGCCAGAAGTGTTCTTTCTAGTATTTCCCATATTTTAGAAAATGGTGAGGCGGCCTTTTGGGAAAGCAAAGCGCAGGAAGTAAGGGCCAAAATAAAATCCTATCTCTGGATACCCGAGAAGAATGCCTGCTATGACAGGGACTGCAACCATGAAGTTATGGATGTCCTAATTCACAATAACTTGCGATGCATGTATCACGGCTCCTTTGACCAAGATATGGCTGACCGTTTTATTCGATACCACCTACTGAATCCGGAGGAATTTTGGACCACCGTTCCCCTTCCATCCATTGCTATAAATGATCCCTGCTTTACCAATATTAATTTTAACAATTGGGGTGGACAGCCTATGGGGCTGACCTATCAAAGAGCTATTCAGGCACTGGACAATTATGGGCACGTTGCCGAAATCCGTATGCTTGGAAAAAAGTGGATTTCTCTGTTAAAAGAAAAAAAGAAACTGGTGCAGCAGTACGATCCCTTTGACGGGACTCCCTGTGTTACACGCTCCGAGGGGCTTGCTCCCGAAGGCGAAGAAACGGAACGCTACGCAGGAGTAACTACTCTGGGACCTGACGGATACGGTCCTACGGTTTTATCCGCTCTGGAATATATCACGCTGCTATGCGGTGTCAATATTTCCTATGAAACGGTAACCTTTAGCGCAGTCCGAAATTGGCCCAAAAGCTCCTATACCCAGCATATGTACGGTCATGCATACACATTGATTCAGGATGGTACTTCCATGACCGCCAGAATTGATGATCGGGACATTTTCACATGTACGAACGGAGTTCAGGTTGTAAGTGATTTAGAAGGGCGGATTCTTAGCCTTTCCGGAATTGAGGAGGAGGAATTCCCCGTTCGGCTTCTCATTCTGGAACCAAAAACCGGTACGCAAAATTATGAAAGTCTCATCCATCCAAACGAAACGCTTGCTCCCTGCATGGGAAGTCTTGAAACTGTTTGCAGAGTGGATTTTAAGAAAGGAAACTTATGAAATTATTAATAATTGGAGGAACCGGAATTATCAGTACTGCCGTTTCTAAAACAATGGTTGATATGGGACACGACGTGTGGATTATTAACAGAGGATCGCAAAATCACCTTTTACCCAAGGAGGCGCATGTAATCATAAGTGATATCAACGATACGGCTGCCGTTGAGACTGCATTGTCAAACCATCACTTTGACTGCGTTGTCGATTTTATTGTCCAGCAGCCCGAACATATTCACCGAGATTACCACTTGTTCCATAAGCGTACGAAGCAATATATTTTTATCAGTTCCTCATCCGTATACCAGAGACCTCTTTCACATTATGAAATTACGGAAGGCACACCTTTGTGCAACCCTTACTGGGAATATCCACGCAATAAAATTGCCTGTGAGGAAACTCTGCTTGCCTATTATCGCGATACAGGATTCCCCATTACTATTATTCGTCCCGGCCATACGTATGATGAATATCATGTTCCTTTATGCCTGACGGGGTATTATGGATTCTATAGTGTCATAGCCCGTATGCGGCAGGAAAAACCGATTATTATTCCGGGAGACGGCACTTCCCTGTGGACGT
>CAZBRY010000037.1:0-9666 GCA_964494285.1 uncultured Lachnospiraceae bacterium | reverse complement strand
CAGTGATTTTGCCAGAGCCTTTTTAGGACTCGCCGGCAATCCCCATGCACTTGGCGAGTCTGTCAACGTGTGTTCCGATGAAGTAATGACATGGAACCAGATCTACGAAACCATAGCCGCCGCACTTGGGGTAGTGCTGCATCCGTTTTATGTTTCTACTATGTTTCTTCACCAGGCTGGTCCTTACGACTGCCGTAGTCCGCTGCTTGGAGAAAGGGTACAGACCGCCGTTTTTAAAACAGATAAGCTCAAACGGCTTGCTCCCGGATTTTACGCTCAAACAGCTTTTCGCACCGGGATTGCACAAACACTGGAAACTATTCTTGCCGATCCTAAGCTGCAGACCGCCGATCCTGTTTTCGATGCCTTTTGTGACAGCCTGATCGACTCCCTGACAGAAACGGCAAGCCGCTTAAAGGCAGCCTACCCAAACTGCGTATAAATGAAAAACAATGATGATTGGAGAAAAATATGAAAAGTTTTGAATTTAATGAAGTGACAATTGACAGCGGAATACTCAAAGATACGCTGGATCAGACCCTTGATTTTTATTTGAATATTTCAAACGATAATATATTGAAATATATGCGTGAGAGTGCCGGACATCCGGCTCCCGGCATTCATTTTTCAGGCTGGTATGTAAAGTCCAGAGGTATTTTTTTGATCGGTCAATGGCTCTCTGCCTATAGCCGGATGTATGCGATCTCCGGCAATCAGGATTTTTCTGACAAAGCAATCTTTTTATCCGAGGAATTTTGGAGCTGCTACAGGGATTCCCTTAAAACAGCACCCTTTTTTAATGAACGCTCCCATTATGATATTGAAAAGCTCCTGCGTGCTCAATGTGATCTTTTTAGCTTTTGCCATTATGAAAAAGCAAAACAGCATGCAGAATTTTTAGTCGATTATGCGGATCGAAATCTAACACGTGACAATCTTTTCGGCGATAACGGCACGGAATGGTACACCATGACCGAATCCTTCCTTGATGTCTATGAAACATTTGATATTGTCAAGGCAAAGGAACTGGCGAACTGTTTCGAATACCGGGAATTTTGGGATCTCTTTTATAGCGGCTCCGATCCCTTCTCCAAGCGTCCTACTGCCGGCCTTTACTCCGAATTCTGTCATGCCTACAGCCATGTAAACTCCTTTAACAGCTGTGCCCGTGCATATTCAATAAGCAAGGATCCTTACTATTTGAAAGCACTGCGCGGATTCTATCAGTTTATGCAAGCTGAAGAAGTCATGGCCACCGGCGGTTACGGTGCAAATTATGAGCACCTGATGCCCAAATACCGCATGATCGATGCCCTGCGCACGGGTCACGACAGTTTTGAAACACAGTGTGATAGCTATGCCGCTTATCGATTATCAAACTATCTGACCTGCTTTACAAAGGAGCCCGACTACGGCAATTGGGTTGAAGCCCTTCTCTTTAATGCTACCGCAGCCACGATTCCTATGACGGAAGACGGCAAGGTGATTTATTATTCAGATTACAATATGTATGGTGCAAAAAAAATGAACAGGCAGGAAGGCTGGACCTGCTGTACCGGAACCAGACCGTTATTGGTTGCAGAAATGCAGCGCCTGATTTATTTTGAGGATGAGCAGGATCTGTACATTAGCCAGTATGTACCTTCAACTCTGCGCTGGAACCGAGGCGGGGAAACAATTACGGTAAAGCAGGTAACCGATTTTCCCACTGCGGACAACACCTGCTTTATGCTTTCACTTGAGAAAGCCGCTAATTTTACCATTCATCTTCGAATGCCTTCCTGGCTGTCTGGAACAATGACAATACTGCATAATCACACACTGGCAGAAACGTGTGTGGATAAGAATGGCTGGCTCACTGTCAACGCAGTCTGGAAAGACGGCGATATCCTTACGGTCGCTCTTCCCCAAACCGTCTGGATGCACTCCTTGGATCAGACAAAGGGCGGACCGAATGCCTTCCTGCACGGTCCCGTTGTCCTTGCCGCTGAATACACCGGCCTGCAAACGCCAAATGACTGGATGGATGTCCAGTCTTTATCCAAAAAAATGCGTCCGGTTTCCGGAAAGCCTTTGCACTATCGTGTAGATGGAATTGACACGATCTCCTTCCGGCCCTTCTATGAGCTGAAGGAAAACGAGCCTTATTTTCTTTATCATGATACGACGGCGCACGCAACCAAGTTTAAGGATCGAATGTAACGCCCAAAACCATCAAACGGTTCCGGAAATTAACTCCCGGAACCGTTTCCCTTTTTATGCAAAAACGTTTCAGAGCCGGCTCCTTCTAATACTGAAAAGGCTCTGCAAAATATCCCGCAGCCGAAACAGGTTCTTTATTCTTATGGAGATGCCACACATCCCCCATACCCTGACATCTAAAGAACGTATAACCCTCTTCTCTCTCTTCCGCACATACTGCCGTTACGGAAGACGTCGGCAAAAAACAGCCGTGTATGAATGGCGGAAATGCAATTCCTAACAAATGTGACAGCATGGCAAAGGTAATTCCCATATGACATACCAGCACAATTGTAATATCTTTTTTCTCTTGTACGCAATAATAACCATTCTCACGCACATATCCATAGCCCGCCAGCAGCTCATCTAATTTTTCACATGTCTCCAGATAGATCTCTTTGACTCCCGGCGCATCATCCGTCTTCTCCATCATGCGTGCATCATACCATTTTTCCCGATCAAACAGTTCTTGCCTCCTTGTCCATTCTCTAGGCATAAAATCCCATGGCAGGCCCTCCTCCGTACTATACTCAGAGCTGATGACACCCCTGAATTCCTGTAACCAATTAAGAACCGTTGCCTCTTTTCCAAGTGCTTCCTCGATCGATTTCGCTGTTTCCCTGGCTCTTCCTAAACAGGATACATAAACATCCTGTACGTTCCAGTCTTTTGCTCGTTCTGCAAGAAACTTAGCTTCTCTTTTTCCCTTTTCCGTAAGAGAATCCGTTGTATAATCCGGTTCCGCATGTCTGACAAATAATATTCTCATCTATAAGCTTAAGTCCTTTCCTTTGTTAAATCTATTAAACACCAGTAAGGATACAACCGTCAAGACGGTAAGTATGGTGGACAACGCCGCAGCGGTTCCGTAATTACCTCTTACCACTTCTGTATATACCGCAACTGTCAAGGTCTTTGTCTTTCCGGTGTAAAGGATGATTGCAGTAGACAATTCACTAATCATAGTTACCCAGCTAAGAATTGCCCCGGATAAGATCCCTGCAGACATCATCGGAACCGTAATGCGAAAAAATGCTTTCATTTTAGAAGCACCAAGTGAAATAGCTGCCTCTTCTATACTCATTGGTATCTGTTGGAGGATCGCAACAGAAGAGCGAATCGTATACGGAAGCCTTCGGATAATCAACGCAATTATCATAATTAGCATGGTCCCGCTAATTAGCAATGGTTTTCGGTTGAATCCATTTAATAATGCGATACCAAGTACCGTCCCCGGTATAATATATGGTATCATGGATAAAATATCGACCGTGTTTGTCAGTGTGTTCTTTCTTCGAACTACCAAATATGCAATTACGACTGCCAGAATTACAATTATGATCAGTGCGAGCAAAGGAATCATAATTGTATTCTGAATGCTCCTGCCTAATTTACTAAATGCCGTTGTATAGCTTTCTAAAGAATACCCGGTCGTAAATATTTTTCCTTCCGTTTTCTTAAAGGAGGTATAAATTACATAGCACTGCGGTAAAACGGCGACTCCCACAATGAGATAGGAAGCCAGATGAACCAGCCAGGCAATACTCCTGTGCGGTGCCTTTTCTTCCATCGGATGCAGCGCATTCAAGGAAAAGGCCTTTTTATTAGACACGTACTTCTGCGCCAAAAACACAATTGTTGTAACTGCAATAGCAATCACCGCAATGGCTGCCGCAAACCCATCATTCCCACCAACCTCATTAATGAACTCTGTATAAAGAACCACCGGAAATGTACGATAGCCCTCTCCAATCAGCATTGGCGTACCAAAATCGGCAAAGGATCTCATAAATACCAAAAGCCCTGCTGCCAACAACGTAGGCATAATCAACGGCACAACAACTTTGAAAAAGCAGCGAATACCTGAGCAGCCTAGATTTTCAGATGCTTCAAGCAGTGAATTATCTATATTCTTCAAGGCTCCCTTCGCATATAAAAACACAAGCGGAAATAGCTGTAACGTCATAACAAGTACAATTCCTGCAAATCCATAAATATCCGGGATTACAATTCCTATATTTTTTAAAAATGTCGTAATAACACCACTTCTCCCCAGCAACAATATCCAGGAATATGCACCTATAAATGGCGCCGACATGGAGGCTACAATAATTAGAATATTTAAAATTGATTTCCCTTTTATCTTGAATATGGAAAATAAATATGCCAAAGGTGTTCCAATTGCCAGCGACAATAGCGTTGCAGCAACGGATACCTTGAAGCTGTTAAGCAGGGTATCAAAATAATAGCTCTTTGAGAAGAACTTTGTGAAATTCGCCAACGTGATTGCGCCTGTTTCGCTGTCTACTACAGCCTGCTTCATCAAGTATGCCATAGGATAGATCAAAAACAGCAGATACAATGCGATTGTAGCAAGCGTTATAAATCCCCATACATCGAAACGAAATTTGTTATTGTTCTTCATACGCCTCGCTCCTTATCAGGTTTATATCACCCTGTTTATTGAAAATGTTGATCTTATCTTTCTTTACCTGCAGCATCACCTTCTGGCCAAGCCGTAATTCTTCCTTCAGAGAGGATTCCTCTACAATCTCTACGATAGTTCCATCCTCCAGTTCAATGCTGTAATGTGTATTGAGGCCCAAATAGGTAAGTTCCCTAACCGTTCCTTTGATCCCCGATTCCTGCTCTTTACAGATTACAAATTCCTCCGGGCGAATGGAACATAGAACCTCTTGATTCTCAACCCTCTGCAGCTCCTCGAGTCCTACCTGATAACCCTCTTTAAATATGACTTTACCGTTCTCTGTCTTTGCCTCTATGATATTCGTTCTTCCGATAAAGGTTGCAACAAATACATTTCTTGGCCTTTGATAAATATCTCTGGGCGTACCTATATGTTGAATGACTCCTTCATTCATTACTGCAATCGTATCACTGATTGCCATTGCCTCCTCCTGATCATGCGTCACATATACCGTAGTAATTCCGACATTTTTCTGTGTATGACGAATTACACTCCGCATTTCCAAGCGAAGTTTTGCGTCCAGATTGGATAGAGGTTCATCCATCAACAATACATCCGGTGCAATGACAAGTGCTCTGGCAAGCGCGATACGCTGCTGCTGTCCGCCGGATAACTGATTTGGCATGCGATCTGCATACTGCATAATCTGCATCAGCTTCAAATACTTATCCGTTTCTATCTTTATTGTTTCTTTTTCTAATTTTCGATTTTTTAACCCAAACGCTACATTATCCCTTACTGACAGATTGGGAAAAATGGCATAATTCTGAAAAACCATACCAATATTTCTCTTACTTGGATCCTTATCGTTGATACGAGTTCCATTAAACAAAATATCTCCGCCTTCAATTGAATTGAAGCCTGCAATCATTCTAAGTAACGTTGTCTTTCCGCATCCGGAAGGACCAAGCAGGGTAAATAATTCCCCGTCTTTTATCTCGGCATTCAGGTCTGCAATGACAGTGTTTTCTCCATATTTTTTTACTGCATTTTTAATTGAAATTTTACTCATCTAAACAACCGTCTCCTTTTCATGGCCCGTCAAATTTATTCTTTGATTGTCTAAAGCATGGATTTTACTCCATGCTTTAGAAGTGAATGCTATCTGTTATTTTAGGTTCTATCTGCTTTGCAGATCTGTAAATATTTCTGTATATTTGTCTACAATTTCCTGCTTATGTCCGCTTACATATGGTATATCCTCTTCAATTACATTGATATCTGACATAGGAATCATAAAGTCGCTTGTTTCTGCATCCTGCATAACCGGTCTGTTTGTTAACGTACTTCCCCATATATTCTGCACTTCATCACTTAAGATAAAATCAATAAATAATTTCGCGTTATCCATATTTTTTGCACCCTTGATAATGGTTGCCGATGCAGGAAGATATACAGCCCCTTCTTCTGGGTATACAATTTTAACCGGTGCGCCATCTTTTACAAGCTGTGCGCATGGATCTTCATAGGAAAGTCCGACTACATACTCACCGTCTGCAACTCCCTTATATACGGAGGATGAACTTTCACAAATCTTTCCATCAATGTTTGCAAATAAATCCTCTACATATTTCCACGCCGCATCATCCTCATAACCGCCCATTGCTAACAGCATATTGGTAAGCTGCGCAAACGCGGAAGAAGAATTTGCCGGATCGGCTGTGGCAATTTTGCCTTTCAACTCAGGATTCAACAGATCTTCATACCCATTGATCTGAATATCTCCAAGCAAGTCTGTATTAACAATTAACACACTGCCGTCTAATACATTACCCGTAATAAAACCACAGGTATTTTTGTAAGCATCCATAACATTGCCATCATTAGCGGATACATACGGCTCCCAAAGGTCTTGATTGTCGTATGCCAATGACCAGGATCCGCCAAAGAGAACATCTCCGTATGGATCATTCTGCTCTGATTGAATTCTCTTCACCAATTCACCGGTACCTGCCTGAATTACCTCAACCTTGACTCCATATTTCTCTTCAAACAAAGGAATGGTAGCGTTCATAAGCCCTTCTGAATTAGGAGAATAAATAACCAACTCTCCCCCACCCTGCTGGTCCTCTTCTGCTGTGGCTGTTTCTACAGCAGCCGTTTCTTCTACTGCCTCTGCCACTTCTGCCGATTCTGCCTGTACAGAATCCGATGATTCCGCTATTGTGCTTCCACATCCGGTAAGAGAGACCGTCATAATCAGTCCCATCAGTAACGCAATACTTTTTTTATTCATTTTTACTTTCTCCCTTTCAAATATTTTTTTACCTAGCCTCATCATATACAATTCTCATTTCAACTAACACTCTTTATCCCGAACAATCGGAAAAAATACCGAACAAAATCGTTCGGTATCTCATATCACTCTATTCTGATATTCCTTTGCGGAGCATCCAATATATTTTTTAAATACATGGTTGAAATATTTGTATTCACCTATCCCGCACAGAAAACCCACCTCTGCGATTACTGTATTCTTGTCTTTTAGCATGGCCAAAGCTTTTTGTATTCGGAATCGGTTCAAATATTCGATTACCGTTGTTCCCAGAATCTTACGAAACTTCTGGTTGATATACCGCTCCGAATAATGCAGCGCCTCCTCTAAGTCGGACAACACTACCTTCTCTCTGTAATGCTCTTCTATATATTGTAAAACTTGCTCTACCACCGGATCAAAATATTTCTTTTCCTCTATCAAAGAAATGTTCTGCAGCTCCTTTACCTTTTCATTCCGCTCCCGCAAATAATGAATATTCTTAGATTCCAGAATTGCCTGCTCCAGAGCTTCCTTCATTTCCTCCATATTCAAAGGCTTCAATACATAGGTCGATACACCATTCCGTATCGCCTCCTTCGCATATTCAAACTCTGAATAACCCGTAAGTATAATTGCAACATAATCATACACACTTTTCGTATTTGCGATCATCTGCAAGCCATCCCATACCGGCATATTAATATCCGTAATCACAATATCAGGCTTCAGCTCTTCTATCAGCTTTTTTCCTTCCATTCCATTGGAGGCTTCTCCTATGACATAACTTCCATAGCTTTCCCACGGAACCGAATTCCGAATTCCTTTTCTTATAATGTCCTCGTCTTCCACCAACAGTACACTATACATAATTTTCACCCATCCACAACTTTAATTCCACCTGGAAAAAATCATTTTCCTGACTTTCTATGCGCATTCCGCTTTCTTCCCCATATTCCAATGAAATCCTACGATTAATATTCTGCAAGCCATTATGCATTGCCCCTATTTCTTCTCTGAATATGAGGCTCCTCAGCATTTCCACTGTAGCCTTGGGCTGTCCCGCGCCATTATCCTCTACCTTTAGATATAGGTATCCGTTCCGTATATAGCCATCTATCTTAATATGAATAGCTGTCTTTTTTTGAAAACCATACTTAATTGAATTTTCTAAAAGTGGCTGTAGCAACAGCTTTGGGATGAGGCATTGTTCACATGCATGTTCTATTTCTATTGTATACCCAAACCGATCACCAAAACGAGTTTTTTGGATAACCAGATAATCCTCTATATAAATCATGTCCTCCTGCAGGAATACCTTATTCTTCGTATTGTTTATACTATATCTCAAAATATGCGTAAATCGCCCAATCAAGTTCTCTGCTTTGGCCGGTTCTGATACGATAAGATATTTAATATTATCCAGCGTGTTATAAATAAAATGCGGATTCATTCGCTCTTGAAGATTTTGCATCTCCATTTGCCCGTTAATCTGAATTAATTCAATATTCTTATTATTTAATTCATTGATACTCTTCACCATTTTGTTGATCTGCTCCGCAATCTCTTCAAATTCGTCGCCTGTACGCAGTTCGATCTCATGATTGGTATCCTTTTTTCGAATGATACGAATTTCTTTTACTAAAAGCCCCACAGATTCTGAGCTTTTCTTTGACATCACACCCAGCATATTCAAGAACATAACTGTCCAGATGGCGCCTAATCCCAGGATGGTTGCAACACCGATGATCATATATACAGAATTTTCAGGCGAGTAAATAAAAGAATAAATACGAACGTTTTCATACTCCTTTTCCCTGCTTCTTCTCAAATAACGCTTCTCACCCAGCGTTACATACTTGCCCTCACCCTCTCCTATGTATTTATTTGCAGTGTCCTTCCCTCTCAGGCTATTATTTGAGCAGTAGATGATATCATCTCTATTATTGGTAATAATTGTATCATACTGTCCCTCAGACAGACAATTATCCCAATCCGCTTCCTCCAGGTATGCCGCCACAGTTCCGCAATAGACTCCATGATCGTACAGGGGAAGCATCATCAGATATTCTAATTCATCACTCCCAAAAAAATATACGGTGCTATAAATACCCTCTTCATTTTTTTTCGCATTTGCGGCTGCAATACGATTAAACTCTCTCCGATGGAGGTTCATCTCCTGCGTAGAATAATTCGTCATCACGATCTGATCTTCCTGATCAATCAGTATCAAACTAATATCTACCATTGCCTCTACATTATATTTACTAACCAGATATTTAATATCCCTTGGCTTTTTCTCTTTCTGAATGCATGAAAGGAAACTCTGCACATTATCCGTATCTCTTAAGAAATCTTCAGTAGATTGATGTACCTTGGAAAAAGTCGTACTCAGATCATCTAGATGCCTCTCACTATTCACTTCCTGACTGATAGAATTAATCGCGATAATTGCAATTGTAAAAAACAAGCAGCCAGTGAGAATGGTAGCAATAATTCTTGTAGATACTATTTTCTCCAACTCTTTTTGAAATTTGCTTTTTTCTGTTTTTACTGTTTTTTTATATTCAAACTGCATTGCCCGATCCTCACTAAAAGATACCGCAGCATTCAAATCTGACGTTACTTGGCCGCCTGTGACAGCGCTTCCAGCGTCCCCAGGGATGAGTTCAACGAGTAGTCT
>CAZBRY010000036.1:0-15045 GCA_964494285.1 uncultured Lachnospiraceae bacterium | reverse complement strand
CATAAATGTCTCCTAAACCTCTTCTTTGTACTTTAGTTCTTAATACTATACTATATTTCTATCAAAAGATAAAGTAAAATGTTGTTTTCTGTCGCTTTTCCGTCGCTTTTTCTGTCTCTTTAGAGATCCTAATTTTTCAACATGGAAACGCAAAATACACAAACATGATAATTCGCATGGAAATTCAAGTTTTTACTTGTTTTTACTTATAAGCTGCATTAAGAAAAATAGGTGGTTGACAATCCTTTTTCCCTATTATATAATATGACTTGCGTCACAATTTGTACATGATTTTGCGCGCAACAGCAGGAACGCCGGGGTGTGGCTCAGCTTGGCTAGAGCGCCTGGTTTGGGACCAGGAGGTCGCAGGTTCGAATCCTGTCACCCCGATGCTTTGTTTATACGCAGAATGGCTTTGTCGTAGTAATTTTTGTGTTCGTAGCTCAGTTGGATAGAGCAACGGCCTTCTAAGCCGTGGGTCGGGGGTTCGAATCCCTTCGAGCACATTTAGCAGTTGGATGAGCCTCCTATTTGTTCATGCTTCTGTTTACCGCTTAAGGTAAAGTGAGAGGATTCCCTCTATGTTATGGTGGGTATAGCGCAGTTGGTTAGCGCGCCAGATTGTGGCTCTGGAGGCCGAGGGTTCGAATCCCTCTATCCACCCTTTTTAGGGCTATCGCCAAGCGGTAAGGCACAGGATTTTGATTCCTGCATTCGCTGGTTCAAATCCAGCTAGCCCTGCTAGCAAAGTTTATCAATGCTGTCAAATCAAATATGGGACATTAGCTCAGTCGGTAGAGCACTTGACTTTTAATCAAGGTGTCGGGGGTTCGAATCCCCCATGTCTCACGCTAAAGAAATGCCGGAAAACGCTGATAACAAGCGAATTCCGGCATTTCTTCATTGGTTGTAAAGATAGCAAGCATGGTTTATTTAAAACAGTTTTCGCAGGTTGTATACCCCTGGCCTTTTAATTCTTCAAGAGACAGGCTCGATGTAGCATAATTCTGAGAAGCAATTTTCTTCACTGAGTAGCAGCTGGGGTAATGGATTTTCATACTGTTGGTGGTGAAACAAAAGCAGAATTGACAAGCCGGCAACCATATGCTAACATATTGAATATTCGGTAATGCGGGTGTGGCGGAATTGGCAGACGCGCTAGATTTAGGTTCTAGTGGGAGACCGTGCAGGTTCAAGTCCTGTCACCCGCACGTAAAGATGTTGAGAAATCAGCATCTTTTTTTAATTTCTTCGCTGGTCGTATACCCTTTTTAAAAGAGCTTCATTATAGATTGATGCATTCCTTTTCTCAGAATACGCACCTTTTGAACAAAAGTCATTGATCCCAGGAAACGGCAGCGCATTTGGATGCTTGCACATTCCCATTCCTTCACTGTTTAGTGTATAGTATTCGCATTCTCCGCATGTGACAACTTCTTCAACCATTGGAGTCCTCCTTTTTTTATTCCTTTATGTCATATTTAACTATGAAAGTGACATTTTGTCAATCTATATAATAAAAAAAGATCACCAACCGGTGATCTTTTTTTATGGTATTATGCAGGAACAACGTTAACTGCCTGTAAACCGCGGGAACCCTTTGTTACATCAAATGTTACCGACTGACCATCCTCTAAGGTTTTATATCCATCCATTGCAAGACCAGAATAGTGTACGAATACATCTTCGCCGTTTTCATCAGAAATGAAACCAAAACCTTTTTGAGAATTAAACCATTTTACTGTACCTTTGTTCATAAAAGATACCTCCTTAATTTTTATATATTTCTGAAAATTAAAAAATCACATATCTTTTGTAAATCATCAAAGCAATCATGACTTACAAAAAATATGTGAAATCAAAATTCATCGAAAATACTTCTACAGAATAGCATGAAAGAGGAACATTGTCAACAAATAAAAAACTTAAATTTCTACGCGTACCTATTTTCCTTAATTCAGCTTAATTTCACGTCAGGTAGTTTAAGGTGTAATGCGCCTCGCCTTTTTCATCGAGTTCCATAATCATATAAGAGGGTTTTTTATTTGCTTGACGAGGATAGGTCAGACTTCCCGGATTTAAGGCGGTAATCCTGTCCCTGAATTCCAAGATCGGCACATGCAGATGACCAAACATAACAATATCAGCACCTCTTTCCTCCGCCAGATCAAACAGGGCATCGATATTGGCATAGATCCGATGATGGTGACCATGAAGCAAAAGTACCTTATATCTGCCGATCCGGAACTCCTGTTCCTCGTCATAATCTGAAAAATAGTCGTTGTTTCCCGCTACAATATGCACCGGACATGCGGCACTTTCAATAATCTCCTCGTCGCTTCCCTCAATGTCCCCGCAGTGAATTAGCATGTCAATTGGCCTGACTTTATTAATTACACGCAGCAAATTTCCGTTATGCCGGTGTGTATCGCTCACTATTAATATTTTCATCTTCCGTTATCCGCCTATTCAAATAGTTTGCCGTGTATTAGCTTTTCTTTCATTAAAACGAGCGCCTTGCCTCGATGGCTGATTTTGTTTTTTTCCTCCAGCGGCAGTTCGCCTGACATACAATCATATTCAGGCAGATAAAAAATCGGATCATAGCCAAAGCCGTTGCTTCCTTTTTCCTCATAGCCAATTCTGCCTTCTATCGAAGCGTGAACCGTTTCGATCGTTCCATCCGGGTAAACAGCAGCAATCGCACTGATAAACCGCGCCGTCCGTTTTTCATCCGGCACACCTGCAAGACGTTCGATTAATAATTGATTTTTCACACTGTAAGGTGTATCTTCACCCAAATATCTCGCTGAGTAAATGCCCGGCTCCTGATTCAGATAATCAATCTCAAGGCCGGAATCATCGGCAAGCGCCAGCTTTCCCGTCGCCTCCATGACCGCTTTTGCCTTAATGACGGCATTTTCCTCATATGTCGCTCCATCCTCCGCTATGTCCATCTTCACACCCGCTTCCGCCATGGAAAGCACTGTCACGTCCAAATCCGACAACACCATACGAATTTCCCGCATTTTTCCTTCATTTCCGGTCGCAAATACAATTATTTTTTCCATATAACTTTATCCTCATTCGGCTATTTTCTTAATGCCGGAGACTATCCCGCCGGCAAGCATTTCTCTATATTCCATCGTCCCAAGCATCAGCGCTTCCTGTTTGTTCGTCAGGTATCCCGCTTCTATGACCAGCGCCGGTATCTTAAATTCCTTGGTGATAATCCGTTTGTCCTCTTCTACCGCATCGGCATCCTGCCCTTCAACCGCTTGTGCAATGCAGCCCTGCATAACTTCAGCGTAAGCCCTTCCGCTTCCGGTGTCTAAATTATTATAATAGGTAGAAACACCCGTTGTCGCTCTGGAAGACGGGTCGGCATTCATATGAATAGAAAGATACAAATCCGCTCCCAGCTCCTTTGCCAAAGCCTCTCTCTCTTGTGTGCCAACGGCTGTGTCGTCAAGACGCGTCAGACACACATAGAGCTCTGGAAACTCTCTTCCCAGAAGATCTTTCATCTCTTTGGCAAGTGCCAGTGTCAGATCCTTCTCCTCATACCCATATGCAATGGTCCCAGTATCCGATTCTCCGCCATGCCCGGGATCAATCACAAGTATCTGCTCATATTTTTCCTTTACTGAAAAAAATTGCAGACAGAGCTTCTTTCCTTCATAGGTTCTTTCGCAAGCATACCGATCATCCAGATAGATCAGCAGCCTCCCGTTTCCATCTTTGTAGCTCCGTTCTATCTTTACCACTCTTGCATCATTTCCCTCCGCAATCATTGTGGAAAAGGAAAATTCGGGAATGTCGGGCAGTACGATTTGCACGGTTTTCTTTATTAAATTTTCCTCAACTTGGACCGTCCCTTCGTATTGGCTCGGGATCAAAATTCCAAAAACAGAGGCGTCTTCCGATGCTTCCTGTGAAGATTCTTCTGCAAAAACAGAAGCCGCCTTTGTTCCTACGGGCATATATTTCGTTATAAATCCTGCGCCGATCATAACGGCGACCATCATGACAATCCAAAACCATTTTACTAAATATTTCTTCACTTCTCATTCCTGCATTTCTTCTATTGTATCACTAGCGAACGCTTTTTCATTCTGGCGCGATGTTACGCCTCTTTGGAGGCTTCGGACCTAAAAACTGATAATAATAGGTTTTCATCATACCATTATAAATTTTTCTGTTTTTATCTGCTTTTCGTCCCATATATGTTTCAACGTCCGCATAACCCGTAATGATATACGCAGACCAGAAATCCAGACGTCCATATGCCTCTGCCAGCTCCTTATAAATTTGCGGAAGCTCCTCCTTTTCCCCGATTCGCTCCCCGTAAGGCGGGTTGGTCACGAGAAATCCGTATTTTTTAGGATGATTCAGCTGCGCCACCGATCGCTTCTGAAAATGAATCATCTCATCGACACCGGCAAGCTTCGCATTTTCTTTTGCCGCCTTAATCATATCGCCGTCAATATCAAAGCCCTGAATATCCGGTCTCACAGACAGATCCACGCCATCATTTGCTTCGTCCGCCGTCCGGTACCAGTTTTTCCGTCCAATCAGACTTGTCCAATCCTCTGACAGAAAGCTCCGATCCATTCCGGGTGCAATACCGGCAGCCATCATTGCCGCCTCAATCGGAATCGTTCCGCTCCCACAAAACGGATCTACCAGCGCGCGTTCTTTATTCCAGGGGGTCAAAAGGAGCATCGCCGCCGCTAGATTTTCCGCAATCGGCGCCTTACTGACCAGTTTACGGTAACCGCGCTTGTGCAGGGATTCGCCCGTCGTATCAAGGCCAATTGTAACCATATCTTTCATGAGGAAAACACGAAAAGGATAGCTTGCACCATCCTCCTCAAACCAAGAATTATGATAGGTCTGCTTTAAACGCTCCACCATCGCTTTTTTGATGATAGATTGGATATCCGAGGGGCTGAACAGCTTGCTCTTGACGCTGGCCGCTTTTGCGACCCAAAACTTTCCATCCTGCGGGATGTACTGCTCCCATGCCACTGCCTTTGTCCCCTCAAATAATTCATCGTAGGTCATAGCCTTGAAACAAGCGGTCTTAATTAAAATACGCTCTGCAGTTCGCAGGAACACATTGGCGCGGCAAACCGCCTCCTCATCTCCCCAAAAAAGCACTCTGCCATCCTCAACCACCGATATTTCATATCCCAAATCCATTATTTCTTTTTTTAATACCGCTTCCATTCCAAAATGGCATGGTGCGATCAGTTCATATTTATTCATAGAATACCTGCCTTCTAAAATTATATTAAAGTAGCAGGCGAATGCTGTCAATCATTACTTTTCAAACTCTCTAAATCATTTCCACGGTAAGCCCTAATTCCACCAATCACTGATTTTACCTGGTATCCTTTTTTATCCAACTCCCTTGCAAACGCCATGCTCAAACCTCCGCGATCACAGTAGAGAATATAGGTTTTCTCTTTATCCATGCAGCTTTCTGTCTGTACCTCACAGTCTTCATAACTCTGATAGGGCATATTTTTTGCTCCTCTGATATGCTTTTTTGCATATTCTTCCTCGGGTCTGACATCCCAGATTTCCACGCCGGCCATCCCGATATAGCCTTCGATTTCTCTTGTCCAAATCGTCTCTACGCTCATAAGCATCCCCTCACAGACATATATGATCAGTATATGAAAACAGCAGCCCGATGTTGTCAGGCTGCCATCCTTTTTCCAGACGCACTCTGGAGCTATTCGCCATTTTGCGGCTATTGGCTTTAGTACGAATCGTTGCTCTTGTTGTCATTCTTGTTGCTGGAGTAGTTGTTCCCTGCGTTGTTTCCTGCGTTGTTGCCAGACTTGTTCTGGCTCTTGCTCTTGTCCTTCTTGCTCTCCTGATTGCTGTTTGAGTAGTTCGTACTGTTATCATTCTTTGCCATTTCAAATTCCTCCTGAAATCTTTAATAGTTACTTATTGTAACCTGATAATAGTATGTCTGCAATCTTCATTTTCTATTCAAAAAACAAAATTTTTCCTTTTTTATATCCATTTTTTATTAAAAAACACAAAATCTTGTTGTTAAAATATTTGTAACTACTAGTTTTCAAAACCTATTGTATTTTTTGCCAAATTATATTATAATTACAACTGTAAGAGAGAATCTACCCTTCAAAGGATTCTCATTTACGACCCCTTATTAATTATTTATACTCCCCTCATCGTAGCCCGTTGGTTCCCCCATCGGGCTACAATACTGTTTATAGCTGCCAATCTGATACTTCTTAAATTCTGCCTGAGCGCATGTACAAATAGTCCTGCATGATGAGACTATCCTTTTTCCCGCATAAAAAAACAAAAATAGGCATTGTAATCCTGATAAAAATGGATAGCACAAGATAGGTTACCGCATTTTGCTCATCACAGGATTTGTAAAGACGATAGAGTGCCAGATAGAAAAATACCGTATAAGCGACTGTCAGAAGAACATAGATAAGAAGTACCGCTCCATAATAGGTCTTTTTATGATGAGCCGCCTCCTCATACTGATCCGCCAACTTGCCGAGGAGCCAGCTTCTTGCAAAAGGAAACCATGCAAAGATCGATGGTTCATAACGTCTCTCCGCAATCTTACAAGTCCCAAAAAACGTATCAAAATAAAAACTATTGTTCGGTTTGCCTGTATAAATATATTTTACGAATTTAATATGGCATGCTATAATCAGACAGGACGATTGGATTTGTTATCAGAAACAAAATTTTTATTAACTGACGGACACGGAGGAAAAGCAACATGGATCAGAAAGAATATGCGTTAAAAATGCATGAAAAATGGAATGGAAAAATCGAAATCACAAGCAGAGCGGAGCTTAATACGATGGCAGATCTTGCAGTCGCGTATACGCCCGGCGTTGCTGAGCCTTGCTTGAAAATCAGCGAGGATGTCGATTTATCCTATCAATATACGCGCAGGAGCAATCTTGTCGCTGTTGTAACGGATGGGACGGCTGTGCTTGGACTTGGCGATATCGGTCCGGAAGCCGGCATGCCGGTCATGGAAGGAAAGTGTGTGCTGTTTAAGCGCTTCGGCAATGTTGACGCCTTTCCGCTCTGCGTACGTTCCAAGGATGTCGATCAGATCGTCGACACGGTCGCGCTGCTTGCCGGCTCCTTCGGCGGCGTGAACCTTGAGGATATTTCTGCACCGAGATGCTTTGAAATTGAAAAAAAATTGAAAGAACGCTGTGATATTCCCATTTTTCATGATGATCAGCACGGAACGGCTGTTGTCGTGCTTGCCGGACTCATCAACGCGCTCAGGCTCGTCGATAAGAAGATGACTGATATCGAGGTTGTCGTCAATGGTTCGGGAGCTGCCGGCATTGCCATCACAAAGCTTTTGATGACAACCGGTTTGAAAAATGTCGTACTCTGCGACACAAAAGGCTCCATTTATGAAGGCCGCGACAATTTAAACAGCACCAAAACAGAAATGGCAAGAATCTCAAATCTGCAGAAAAAGAAAGGACAGCTCGTGGATGTCATCAAGGGAGCAGACGTCTTTATCGGCGTTTCAGCACCGGGTGTCCTGACGCCGGAAATGATCGCCACAATGGCCGCAAAGCCGATCGTGCTTGCCATGGCAAATCCCGTGCCGGAAATCATACCGGATGAGGCAAAGAAAGCAGGTGTGGCGGTTATGGGCACCGGGCGAAGCGATTTTCCAAATCAGATCAACAACGTTCTCGCTTTTCCTGGTATTTTCAGAGGCACCCTCGACGTACGTGCCTCCGATATCAATGACGAAATGAAACTCGCCGCCGCTTACGCCATCGCTTCCATCGTAACAGAGGACGAACTTTCACCGGAGTATATCATTCCGAACAGCTTTAACGAGCAGGTTACGCCTGCCGTTGCTGCCGCTGTTGCCAAGGCGGCAAGAGACACGGGTGTGGCAAGGCTGTAACACAAAGACTTAGTCAAACCCGATCTCAAACAGTCTCGCCATATTGCGTTTTGGAAAATGCACGGATAACTGTTGCTTTGCTTCATTCCAACAATAAGAACACTCCTCATAGGAGGGGTAAACGCACTTCACGCTGACAGACTCGCTGTTTGTATAGCGAATCGGAAGTACACAGTTATCCTTGCCTCCATCGCGCCTCCAAACAGCCAGGTAGATTTTATTCGTTCCATCCTGTGTGCGAAGCCCGAGCGAAACCCATTCATCCTCATAGGAGGAAAGTCCCAGAGGCCAGAATGGAAGTGCCGTCTTTAAGCTCTGGCGGATCGTCTTATAATAATCTAATCCTTCTTTCACGAGTGCTTTACGTTCGTCGGAAAGTTCCGCAAGATGCCCGCTTTGATGGATACGCAGCAGCATTGCGTTGACCATGTTGAACACGACCTCTTCCTTATCACCTTCACGCATCGGATAGGACCAGATCGCTGCCTGCTCCGGTGTCAGTCCGGCCGGCGCGTTTGCGGCGATTGTCGCATACCGGTCATAGCAGTCCTGATCGCTCGTGGATTGAATACTGTACTGGGAAAGCATCGCATAGTCAATGCGAAGCCCGCCACTTGAGCAGTTCTCGATAATTAAATCCGGATATTTTTCAAAGATCGACTCCAGCCATGCAAGATAAGCCCGCTCGTGTCCCAACATACCGTCACCGACGCTGTCCGCATGCAATTCCGTTCCAATTCCCGGTTCAATATTATAATCCATCTTAATATAACCGACGCCGTATTCACTGATAATCCGCTCCATTACGCCGTTGACATAATCGATGACCTCCGGATTCCTAAAATCAAGCTGGTACCGACTTCTGTCAAACACCCTCTTTCCATGGCGGGTAAAGAACCAATCTTCCTTTGCGATACCATTTAATACAGGACTGTGAATACCCATAACCTCAATTTCCAGCCATACACCCGGAACCATGCCTTTGCTCCTGATATAGTCCGTGACCTCCTTCATACCGTTCGGGAAGCGTTCACGCGACTCCTTCCATTCACCGACTGCATCCCACCAAAGTCCCGGCGCATACCAACCCGCATCAATGCAGAAATATTCGCAGCCCGCTTCGGCTGCCGCATCGATGAGTGGCAGTTCCTTTTCTGTCGTTGGATCTGCCCATAAACAGTTCATATAATCATTAAATATAATTTTGAGCGATTCGTTGTCTTCGTTCTTTCTGCGGATGGTTCTTCTATACTTTGTCAGCTCCGCCATTGCCGCATCAAAACAAGTGGCTTCCGAAAGGCTGACGCCGACCGCCGCCGGAACTGTCACAAACGATTCTCCGGGCTTCAGCTCTTTAAACCAATGAGATTGTAATTCATTTGGTCCGCTGATATTCAAGTATAAATGACCGTTTTGGTCAGCAATCTCCCAGTGCCAGGAGCCGTTGTGCTCGATCTGCCAGAACAGGCTGCTGCCGGTCTCCGTATTTTCCAAAAAGCCCATCGGAAGATACTCTTTCGAGGACCAGTGTCCCGTGTTCGTAACCTCTATTGCCGAGGAGGAACGCTGAATCTCGGATGGCTGTACAAGAGAAAGACCTAACTGCGGCAACGTATAGGTCCGCCAGTTCATCTCTCGCTGCCAGGAATTATGAGGGATTTTTACCGACATTTTTTTATCCTGTGCAAGTAATCCCTCTTTTTCGATTCCGGTATAATTAAATGAAGAAATATATTCCAGTGTTTGTGGTTGACCGCCTCGATTCTCCACGATGTTTTGGCAGCGAACAATCGAATTTCCGTCATAAAACTGCATATGATTTACGACGTAAACATCAGTCTGCTCATCCCGCAGCTCAAACGTAAGCTTTCTTCCAAATTCATTTCTTTCATCCTTATGAGACACATATTTCATGCGATAGCCCGGTGCCGTATAGATATATTTATTTCCGTGACGTTCGCCCGGCCTGTCAAACCCGGATAAATTCATTTCCACAAGGCGGAAACCGTCGTTTGTATTTGATGCTTTGATATCCGACTCCTGAAACGGCAGCGCGGAAAAATGCAGCAGCTTCAAATCATTGTTATCCGCAATTTCAAAAATAAGATAAATCCCATTTTCCAGCACTTCTATTCTCTGCATAAAAACCTCCATGTTCCTTCTAAAATTTATTAAATCTAATTATCTTCCTTTATCGTGATAAGTGCTCCGACAAAGTCCCCTCCTAAGCCGCCGATGTGAATACCAGCGTGCATCAGCGTATCCCCATACAGCACAAGACCTTCACCATCCTTGCTTTCATCAGGCATACAGAGCACATCCTTGTCGCAGCATACTTTATACTTTTTATCCGGCGCAAGCCCTTTTAAATAGATTCTCCTGCTGTGCACATTCGGTCTGCCCAGTACCTGAACGAAGGTCACAAGCGCCTCTGAGCGATCCTTGCTCACAACCTCCCAACAGTCAAAAAAGCGGTTTTCGCTGTAGGAAGCAATCCGGTAATAATCTCCCGTGCGCACAATATCATTGTAAGCATGATACATCTCCACCTGCTTTGGAATCATTGCTCTGTCTTCTTCGGATATTTTCGTCACGTCCAGCTCATAACCAAAGGTGCCTGCCAGAGCGACATACCCTCTTGTTTCAAACGGTGTACTACGTCCGACCGTATGGTTTGGACAGTCGCTTACGTGTGCCCCCATCGCCGAAAGCGGATAAACGAGTGCTGTCCCCTCCTGAATCGAAAGCCGCTCCACTGCATCGGTGTCGTCCGAGCACCAGATCTGCGGGCTGTAATAAAGCATACCGGCATCAAAGCGTGCACCGCCGCCGGAACAATTCTCCAGTAAAATATTCGGAAAATCGCTGACAAGGCGCTCCTGCATCTCATAAACACCGAGCATATAACGGTGCATCAGCTCCCCCTGCCTGTCTGCCGGAAGTTTTGAACCTCCAATATCGCAAAGCTGGCGGTTCATATCCCACTTCACATAAGTGATATTTGCACTCCGTAATACCTCGGATATCTTCTCGTAGATCGCATTCACAATTTCAGGTCTGGAAAAGTCAAGCACATATTGGTTTCTTAACAGCGTCGCCGTACGGTTGGGAATACAGATTGCCCAATCAGGATGTTCCCTATATAAATCCGAATCCGGTGAAATCATTTCCGGCTCAATCCAAATGCCGAATTCCATGCCGAGCCGATTTACTTCATCGACAAGATAGCCAAGCCCACCCTTTATTTTATCCTCATTCACATACCAATCTCCAAGCGCCATATTATCACTGCTGCGATTTCCAAACCAGCCGTCGTCCATCACAAGCATCTCGATGCCGTTCTGCTTCGCTTCTTTTGCAATCGCGATCAACTTGTCCGTGTCGAAATCAAAATAAGTTGCTTCCCAATTATTGATTAGGATCGGACGCTTTTTATCTTTAAATGAACTTCTGATCAAGTGCTCCCGATATAAGTCATGAAACGTATGACTCATTTGGTCAATTCCGTTTGAGGAATAGACCATAGCAACCTCAGGTGCGATAAACTCTCCATTTGGCTCCAGCTTCCAGGAAAATCCTGTCGGGTGAATTCCCATAATAGTCCGTACACTGTCAAACTGATTTCTCTCCGTTGAAGCAATAAAATTACCGGAATAAACAAAGCTCAGTCCATAAACCTCTCCGCTCTCCTGTGTCGTATGCTTTCCGGCGATTGCCAGAAACGGATGCTCCTGATGACTCGATTCGCCGCGTACAGAAGAAACCGTCTGCTTTCCATAGCCAATTTCCCGCCTGTAAATATGACGTTCTCTTGCCCACGAGCCATGAAGCGTGATCAGATCGTAGTCTCGGTTGTCCATATCGATGCAGGCGGAAAGCACCCTCTTTAAATACAATGCCTCGCTTCCTCCATTTTTGATGCGCACGCTCCTCGTAATGACATCCAGCTTTTCGAATACTGTATAGATCAGCACAGTCTCCAGCTTTGTCACATTGTCCGATACGGTCAATTCGAGCGTCGTGCAGTCCTCCTTTTCCCCAAATGTCGCCGGAAGCCCTTGCAGTTTTGGCTTGCCTGCATAAATCCGGTGGCTTTTATATTGGAGCGACAAACCATGATGTCCGCCTGCCGTTTCTATCTCTATACAGCTTTCCCTGAAATCACCGACTCCATAAGTCGGATATTCCATCGGCGCAGAATCGAGAAACGAGCCCCTGTCTCGATTATTGACACTCGGCACAAACGGCGCCTCGCCGATTCTCGTTAAATAAGCAACTGACTCATCGCTGATTTTCTTTCCGTAGTAGGCATGAAGCAAAAACCGTTCCTCATCCACCGCACAAATCACATAAGAAGATCCCGGCGTATCCAACTTCCATGACCTCGTCGTTTCCTGATAGCAAATCCCCATTTTCTTTCCTCCTGCTGCTTTTTATTATTTCTTCCACATGTTCATAAGTTTGAAGATCCAATGATGTTAATCAAATAAAATGGTACACAATTCCCATCGACCGCATAGGTCAATTCGATTTCCAACGTGTGTGACTTGTCTTCTATATGATGGGCAATTGTCTGCATATATGCCTTGTCACCCCAATTCTCATCGAAGTTTGCATCCAGTATGACCGCATTCGCCTCGTCCCCATCAAGGATTGCCCGGGCAATTGGTGCAGGCTGCTTTACCGATTTGCGGTACATCACCGCAATTTCACTGCCCTCTATTTCAAACAATATCTTATCACCCTTTTTCTCTGCATACCAGCCATTTTTGAAAACATCGCGTACACCATCCTGCATTTCCGTATCCTTTACAAACCCTTTCAAAATTGGGCTGCATGTTTGATTCCGATATCGCACTGCATGTTCATAACTGTTTGCTGTATATGCTTTCTCAGGCAAGGGAAAAAGGGTCTTTTCGGTCAGGGAAACAAAGGCGTCCTCCCCCTGACATTTTTCATATACCTGCTCTAAAAGCTGTGTGATGCTCTCGGCAACGAGCCGATGCCCCTCATCATTTGGATGCAGGTCATCCGGCGTAATATCTCTGACCGGTATCCGTCCATCTTTTACAAGGGAATAGAGCGTCCTGCGAATGCTGATGCACGGCAGCTCATAATAACGGCCAAGCTGCACATGCATATCCTCTTCGCTGCTGCCGTCATGATAGCGTACATTGTGTACAAGGATAACAGCCGGTGCACATGCGGCGCCATAAATCTGACGCAAGAGCCCCTCATAGGTTTCCATGAAAAATTCCCGCTTCTCAAACGGCTCTTCGTCATTGTCGTTAACACTAAATTCTACCACAACAAAATCCGGATTTGACACAAGCAAATCCTCTCCCACCCTCGCAGCACCAAACTGTGAGGTCGTTGCCCCAATCCCCGCATTCACATAAGTCAGCTCTATTTGGGGAAACTTCGCCTTCCACCAGGCAGCTGTTCTCGCCGCATAGCAAAACACATCCTCAGAAGCAGCCGCCCCCTGTGTAATGGAGCCACCGATAAAACCAACTGTCAATCGCCCACCCACTTTTGCTCGACGCATACACTGCTTCAGCCTTGCAAGGTTTCCACGGTTAACCAATCCATCCGTCTTGATCTCGTACATTCTCGCCCTCTCCTTTATTTCCAGATTGTTTCCCCAAAAGAGTCAATAAAAGCGCTCAGTTCTTTTGCCATGTTCTCCGCTTCGGGCTTACGAATATGCCCCGGTGTTCCGCATCCGTTGCTACTGTAGAGAAAATTCACAATTTTGTGATCATTGATTTTATCGCAAACCGCTTTGATTGAGCGATCCCAACCTGCATCATGCTCTAAAATTGTCGTAGATGTAATAATCAGAGCCTCCGGATAGTGACTGCGCAGCTTGCGAAGCAGTTTTTCATAGGTGTCGCGCCAAAGTACTGCCTTTTCACAGAAATAGTCCTCTTTCATATAATCCTCCGGGAAGCTGTCATTCTGCCCAATTGCCACAATAACAACCTGCGGCGTATAACGGGAAAAATCCCATTTTGTCACTTCTCCAAGCTCCGGATTATATTTTATCTGATCGTATCTGCTTTCCATGCCCTTATATCCAAAACTCGGAGCAAAATAACCCGTCCCATCCAAAAGAGCAATTCCCCCCTGCGCGATATCGTGAAGCTGTGCGTTCAGTATCCTCGCCGTATAGGCTGCATAAGAATAATATGCGTTGGAATACTCTCCGTTATGCTTAGGATCCGGCTTTCCAACATAATTGAGTGCCTCGGAAACCTCTCCTGCCGAAACTGAATCACCATAAACTTCGATTCTGCGCTCCGGCAGCGGCGACGATGCTTTCACCCCGGCTCCTTCTTCCAACACAAAACCCAGGAGATCAAAATAATGGCACGCATCCTGCCTTTTGAACAGAAAGAGCTCATGGTCTCCCTCCAATAAATCGTCCTCCAAAACAAGCGTCACCGGATCTTCGTTTTCAGGAAGCCGTACCCTGCCCTGTACCCCATCAATCATATAACCCAGATTATTTTCCCAGCAAACATGGTGATTTCTAAGAATAATACTGATGCTTTTTCCTGTAAAAACCGCCGAAACCGAACTGTAAGGATAGACAAATACTGGCGCCTCCTTTTCAGTAAAATCAATTCTGCCGCAATAGGTGAGCGCATCATCTGACGGGCTGATCACTTTATTTTGCTCTCTATCTTTCATGATTTCTTTTCCTTCCTGATAATTATTTGAACTTTCTTATGATGCAAACAGGGCATGCCTCCACACAGAAGACATGACCCTGTTTTAAGCAAACAAACACGTTTTTATTTTTCGTTTGCAAGCAGCTCCAAATTTTTCTTAATCAGCTCACAGCGCTGCGCAACGCATTCGACAGAACGAAGCGGATCCTTTGGCGTATGGAATACATAGTCGATGAGCCGGTCAATCGTTGTCGTCGCAACATGCATTCTCGTATCCGAAGAAGCATAATAGATCAACACCTCCCCGTTATCCCGTGCAATGGCGCCGTTCGTAAACACAACATTGGATACGTCTCCGGTCCGTTCTCTTCCAAGAGGCACAAGCATAACGCCGCTCGGCTCGGCGATCAC
>CAZBRY010000035.1:746-15103 GCA_964494285.1 uncultured Lachnospiraceae bacterium | reverse complement strand
AGAGCAACCGCCATTGACGGTCCGATACTTGAAGCATCATCCATATGGTAAAGCATCAAAACAAGGCCTATTAGGGTGCCGATCATACCCCAAGCAGGTCCCATTGATGCAAGATTATCCCAAAACCCTATGTTCTTTTTATGTCGGTCATCAATACTAATCAACTCGGTTTCCATTATCGCTCTGACAAGATCCGGATCTGTACCATCTACAATTAACATGACTCCCTTCTGCAAAAAGGGGTCATCAATTGAGCCGGAAGCATCTTCCAAAGCGAGCAGACCTTCCTTCCTTGCCACATTTGATAAATCAATGATTTTCTGAATGACTCCCGATGCATTATGAACCGGAACTTTAAATGCGATGCGAATACTCTTCAATCCGGTAAAATAATCCTTCATCGAATAGCTCGTCAGAATACAGCAAAAAGCTCCGCCAAATGTGATCATGACAGAAGGAGGATCCCAAAAGTAGAGCATACCTGCCATACCATCCTCACCAATTGCAACTGATATGACAAAGAACGCAAAACATATTACAATACCGAGCAATGTTGCTAAATCCAATTCATCCACCTACCAATTCGCATATATTTCCCTTTTATAAGATTTTACTAGATTTTTCACCTCTTGTCTACTTTCTTTTACAATTATTTTTTTTCCAGTCGTAAGAGTCACAACTGTATCCGGTGTTTCTTCGACAATTTCTATCAAATCCGAATTAACAATCACTTTTGTGTCATTTAATCTGGTTACCTCAATCATGGATTACCCCTCCGTATAAACACTGAGTCAATTACTTCTTTAGAAAACAGGGGAACCAGCCGTTCCCCTGTTTGATTCTAAACCAAAGTCCTTGTAAATTATCTCTTAAGATTTGTCAGTTCCTCGAGCAATGTATCCGAGACTGTAATAATTCGGCTGTTCGCTTGAAAACCTCGCTGCGTTGTGATCATCTCCGTAAACTCTGCAGATAAATCCACATTGGACATCTCTAAAACACCCGTCGACATCTTGCCAATGCCATCCTCGGTAACATCATGACCCATTCCGTCAAACTGACCGGAGTTCTGAGTGGTCTGGTATAGATTTTCTCCGACTTTTTCTAATCCAGACGGATTCGCAAAGCTTGCAACCGCAATCTGACCAAGCAACTTTGACGTACCGTTGTCGTAGGATGCATAAATCTTTCCGGAAGTATCAACCGAAATTCCGGACATCGTGCCAAACTTACGTCCGACATAGTTGCCGGCATAGTCACCCGCCTTGCCTGCAATCGTGGATGTACCGCTGTTGTCGTAGATACTGGTCGTCCTCATGCCTACTTCAATATCGGCATAGTTTGTTAGTTTGAAATCCATTGATATCTTTTTTGTTTCCTCACCAGTGATAGCATCAAGTCCATTTGTTTTAGCTGTAGTTTCTGAATCACCCCAGCCCAAATACTTTCCTGTATCGGTATCATATGCTAAATAAACTGTATTTTCACTGCCTGTCGCGCCGCCAATCGTGACAATATCTGTCAGTGCGGCTTTAATCTCTGCCGCCGTGGCTTTCCCAGTAATGGAATCACCGTTCGAATCCAAAACATCCGTCAGTTCCATCGAATAAATACCATCTGTAGCCGTAGACTTAACCGAATATTTTGCCACGTAGCTATATCCCAGATTATCATAGAACGATACGGTAACGACCTGACCGGTTCCCGTTACCTGGGTGCTGTTTTTATCAATAATTCCGGTCATATACGCCTGCGTCGTAGCCTCCGGTTCGGATGTCATGTTATCTGCAGACATTACCTTTAAAGCGGTAACGGTATCCTTTTTAATCGTGCCCGGATTTGTAGGATCCTCCTGCCACCCCATAACGGTAAAACCGTTAGATGTCATCGCAAGGTTACCGGCACCATCCACATAAAACGCACCTGCTCTTGTAAAATAATTTGAGGCTCCGTTACTGACGATAAAAAAGCTGTCGCCCGTAATCTGAATATCAAATGGGTTACCTGTCGTCTGTGACGCACCCGATGTTGTAATGTTGGTATTAATTGCACCTGACGTAACGCCAAGACCGATCTGCTTTGCATTGACACCGGCTCTGCCTGTGTCCGCATTTGCACCGGAAGCGTTCTGTGTTGTCTGATACATTAATTCACTGAAGGTTACGCTGCTTGACTTGAAACCTACCGTGTTGACGTTAGCAATATTGTTACCGATAACGTCCATTTTCACCTGATGTGTCTTTAGTCCTGACACACCAGAAAAAAGTGATCTCATCATAATGAAATGACCTCCTTGCTTTTTTGATCCCTTCTGTCAGTCGGGGATTGTCAGCCTCCCTAAGGTCCGGCTGTTTGTGTTATACGATGACTGCCCCGTCGATGTTCGTAAAGACGTTTTCCTCCGCCTCCGTCTGATCCATCGCCGTAATCACCGTGTTGTTCTTAACATTTACGATAAATGCTAATTGATCCACCAAAACCAATGATTCGTTGATTCCCTTCGCATTTGCTTTCTGCATCCCTGCATTCAGTCTGTCGAGCTGGTTGTCGGACAATTCAATATTTCTGTCATTCAACCTGCCTGCAGCATGTTTGGAAAACCTTACCGCACTGTCTGTCACAAGCTGATTTCGTTCTAATATTTCAGCAAATGACTGTCCGCCACTTTGACTGATCTTTTTTGAAGAACCACTGTCCTTCAAGTATTGATTGGCTGCCTGCTCAATGGAAGGAAACTGACCGTTTATAACCTTCATAAATATTCCTCCTTCGCAACAAGCCTTTTTTAGGATTCATCGCCATTGTCATCGCCGTCTTCATCGTTTCCTGTCTTCAAAAGTTCAGTAAGCTTTGCTTCATATTCTTTTAATGAAGTTAGCTGAGAATCGGAAATAAACGACTTCTGATAATCATCCATATCATCATAAACCGCGCGAAGATTTTCGATTACATCTTTGTATGCGGTCGTCAGATTGGCGACTGTTGGAAGCTGATACAACGATGTAATAAACTGGGTGGCAAGGCTGGTCGCTACATAATACTCCTTGTCAATGATTGTATCCAGATCGTCTATCGAATAATCGTTTCCGTTGACATGCAGATACGCTTTGTTGTTTTCATTGATCACATAATCGACCTTACCAAGAATTGTGCTCGTCTCGCCCGTCGTTTCTGAAGTCACCTTCATCATAACGTACTCACCGACAAGACCGGAAGCTCTCTGTAAGTCCATTGATGCGCTTAAATTCTGCATCTGCTCCAGCTCTGAGAATGTCGCAAACTGGGATATATACTCCGTATTTGACGTTGGCTCCAAAGGATCCTGATATTTCATCTGCGCCACAAGAAGCTGCAAAAATGCGTCCTTATCAAGAGAATTAGAGCTGCTGCTTTTTGTAGTCGTACTACCGGTTGTGTTCGTCTCCGTTGTCGAATAAACAAGCTGCCCGTCTACTACTGATGCTGATATTGCCATAGGTACTCACTCCTTTCTATTTTTTAGATTCTATTTATGCGGTAAAATCTACGCTGTTTCCATGCATATTCATAACCGCCACAGCCAATTTTTCTCCCTCATCCAGCTCATCTAGCGCATCCATGTCTAGATCATTAAGATTGAGTCTTCTTCTGGCCGTTCCTCTAGTGCCTGTTTCCTGTCTTTCGGACTGCTCCCCATTATTTTGGTCAAGTCCTCTGTCCAAATCATAATTTGCCACCGCTACTTCTACCGATTCCACTTTCTGTCCCTGTTGTGCAAACGTCTCCTGGAGCTGTACAAGCTGCGTCTCCAAAACCGCCTTTACCGCTTCATTCTGTACGAGAAGCTGCGCTGTCACAACGCCATTCTGCGAGGCAATTTGCATGTTAATCGTGCCAAGACTCTCCGGATGAAGCTGCATTTCCATTGATGTCATACCTACACCAATATTCACCTTGATGTACTCTGTAACCTGACGCATGATTTCCTCACCGTTTGCGTAAGACTGTATAAACTCTTTTACGGTTTCCACCATATCGCCAACCGAGCTCGTAGTCACTGTTGTCTGCGGTGCCTGACCAAATAGCTCGTCATTCTGCGCTTCGGCTCCGCTTTTTCCTGTATTGCCTTCCTGCGTTTGCGGTAAAACAATTCCTTTTACTTCTTCATTCACTTCCGTTGGGCCATTTGTTTTGATCGGGTCTGAGGTTCTTGTCTCTTCCGAACGCTCTACCTCAACCTTAACTACCGGTGGCATTTTCTCCGGCTCGTTCTCAACAGGCTTCTGCATTGGGTCCGTTTGCACCTGTGAATCATCATCGACCGTCAACTGCTCCTTGGGGCTTAATTCTCCTGATGAAAAACCATCCTCCAAAAGCCGGGCAAATTCGTCATCCGTCAAAGAAAATTCCGCCTTCATTTCTACGACTGCATCCGATGCCATTTGCATGATTTCCTTCATGCTGCTATACAGCTCTGCATTTGTCAGTAAGGAAAATGAATCTTCCGTCCCTGACAGGATGAGCATCAGTTCCTTTAAGCTTTCCGGATTCAACAAATCCTGCATGGAAAGTCCAAGCATCTCCATTGCCTGCACAAGCTCTTCCTCAGTCACTCCAAGTTCTTCCTTGATGGCATTTTTAATTTTCTCTGCCTCAGCAGTCATTTTGTCGCCAACTTCCCTGCCGTCCGATACTTTTTCGGTCTGCTCCGCCGTTTCCCTCTTTACCGTTTTCGCGTTCTGATTGTCCAGATCTTTCCTATCCGGTTTCTTCGCTACGGTTTGGGACTGTTTTGCGCTCTCCTGACTTTCTGCCGTATTTACGGACTTTCCTGCCGTCTCGTTCAGCACCTGTGTAAAGGATTGCGCATCCACTTGCTTTTTACTGCCTGAATCAATTGTTCTGTTTGTAGCAGTCGCAAAATAAGAATTCACTTCTGCTACGGGTGTGTTGGTCATCCTGATTCCTCCTTTCTTCAATTATCAAGGTTCCCGGAGCTAAACAGCCCCTATTATAACCTGCACAAAACGCAGAGTTATACCCAAATTATCTATCGGCAATTTGACATATAAACTTAAGAGTAAATACCCATCATTGTTATTCCGGATCCATAATTTTTGTAATTTGGGAAGCCACCTCGGAATCCATCACACCAAGAATCTTCGCTCTGCTGTTTGTGTCCATCTCACCAAGAATCTTTGCAACAAGTTCCAGATTATCCGTCATCATCTCAAAAATCGCCGCCGCTTGTTTTGGCTTCATCTCACTGTATGCCTTTACATACGCATCCGTCTGTTTGTCTGTCTCAATTTGCTGAATTACCTGCTTATACAAATATTCCGCATTATCCGGATCAACACTTTCATAGAAGGTCTTGTATTCCGCAATATCAGGTGCATTCTCTGAAAATACGACTTCCTCGTAAAACTCCGTTTTGAGTTTCTGAAATTCTATCTGACTATCTTCAAATGTCTGAAGACGCCTGATTTCTTCTTTGAGCGCAGTTAACTCGTTCTCATTGGTCGTCACTTTTTCCGGCTCGCTGCGAAGTTTGGAATTTTCTTCTTTCAGGCGATTAATTTCCGCCACAGCCTCTTCCAGTGTTTGGTATCCGCTCTCCTCAGCTGCCATCTCCGCCTCAATACCCTCCGGCAGAATCATATTGACTACCGGCACATCCTTTAACACTGGATACAGCACATTGGAACCGAATCCTCCGATATCAAGCTTAATGAGCAGACCAAGTATCGCAAGCCAAATCAGTACAATAAAAATAATAATGAGTACAACAAATGCGGAACCACCCTCTTCTTCGTTCTCTGCATCCGTATACATGGCTCCCATATCTGTTACGACCGCATCAAAGCCTTTCTGCTCCTCTTTCACTTTCTCTTTCTTTTTAATCTTGAGAAGCTTTCTTTCCTTTTTCTCGGCTTGCTGTTGTTCTTCCTCATCGACCATGTCATTCATATCCCTTGGCATCAGTCTCACTCCTCTTTCTTCTGTCCGTGACGATAGCTGACAAGCTCATCAATTTCCTTGCTCTCTTTTGCGGCTTCGTCAAACAGAAACTGTTCAAATTCTTTTTCCTTCAGCTTTTCGTGCGTTTTGCGCTCCTGCATCGCATTTTGCAGCTTGGCTCGCGCAGCCTCTACGTTTTTTTGCGCGTGTTTGACCTGTAAGGCCTGCATCTTAATCTGATATTTCATAATTTCGATCGCCTGCTGCGTATCCGTAATTTCCTTAATTTTCAGATTGGCGGAATATAATTGCTTCAATTCTTGTTCATAGCCATTTTGGCGGCTTATTAGCAGCTCAAGCTTCTCTTCTTCTTCCCGAAGTTTTACGTTTGCGATCGCGAACTCATTTTTCGCCTGCGTTTCCAGCTTTAGCTTAATGTTAAGGATGTTTTGCATCCGGTAGAAAAATTTCGCCATAAAAACTTCCCGCCTGTACGACTACGCCCTTTAAAAGATTGCGCCTAAAAGCTCCACTTCTTCTTCAAACGTATATTTTTTTTCAACATCTTGACGCAAGTATTCATTTACCTGATCAATTTTCTGAATTGCATAATCAATGCTAGGATTGGCACCCGATTTATAGGCGCCTATATTGATCAGATCCTCTGCTTCCGTATAGGTGGCAAGGACGTTTTTCAGCTTACCCGCTGCCGCCTTGTGCTCCTTTGCCGCAATTTGGCTCATACATCTGGAAATGCTCTGCAATACATCGATTGCCGGATAATGATTTTTATGACCGAGCTTTCTGCTCAGCATGATATGACCATCCAAAATACTTCGCGCCGTATCCGTGATCGGCTCATTGAAATCATCGCCGTCGACAAGCACCGTATACAATCCGGTGATAGAACCAACAGCTGAATTACCTGCACGCTCTAAAAGCTTTGGCATTTCCGCGTATACACTTGGCGGATATCCTCGCGTTACCGGCGGCTCACCGCTTGCCAAACCGATTTCACGCTGTGCCATAGAAAAACGTATCAGCGAGTCCATCATCAGCAGGACATCCTTTCCCTGATCTCTAAAATATTCTGCAATTGCCGTCGCTGTTTTAGCTGCCTTTTTTCTAATTAAAGCCGGCTTGTCCGACGTTGCTACGACGACAACAGAGCGGCGCATTCCCTCTTCTCCAAGGTCGCGTTCAATAAATTCCCGTACCTCACGACCGCGCTCGCCAATCAACGCAATTACATTGATATCCGCGCGCGTATTTCTCGCAAACATGCCCAGAAGCGTACTCTTTCCAACTCCTGAGCCGGCAAAGATACCGATACGCTGTCCTTTTCCGATCGTCATCAAGCCATCCACCGCTTTTACGCCAAGCGGCAACGGAGCATTGATAATGACTCTCTCCAAAGGATCCGGGGGCGCTGCCTCCACAGGATAGGACTGCACCGTTGTAAGCTCCGACCCGTCCACTGGCCTTCCGAGACCGTCAAGGCAAAGCCCCAGCATTTCTCCGCCCACGCTGACGCTGAGTGGGTAACCCAGATTTTCCACAACGCAACCAAAGCCAATGCCTTCCGTACTTTCATAAGGCATCAAAAGTGTTTTGCTGTCTTTGAAGCCCACAACCTCCGCAAGCACATATTTCCCCGCCTCTTCATCAATGATGATGCGGCACAAATCGTCCAGCTTCGCATCGGGCCCGTTGGACTCAATCGTCAGACCAACAACATTTATCACTTTCCCCATTCTTTTGAAAAAGGGCTTCTCCGTCATCCTGTAGTACTTCGCAAAATCTACCAATTCATCACTCCCATAGGTGCTATTCTTTTGTGTAAGACAACAGCTTCAGCTCTTTTTTCAGAAGCTCCAGCTCTGTACCAAGACTGCAGTCAAAAATCCCGCCCTCTGCCTCTATAAAGCACTGCGTCGCGGGCAGCGTCAGATCCTCGATCACTTCCACAAAATTCGAACTGCCAAGTCCTTCTAATATTTCCTGCTTATGTTCGCTCACAAATACATAATCGTCTTTGGATACATGCACAAAAAAATTTTTGCCGCCTTCAATATTGCGGATCGCATCCTTGAGCAAATACAGAACCATTTCCTTTTTTCCAGACAGATCCACATGAAAAATATGCTCATAGATACCCGTTATGGCATCAACAAACTGGGGCTCCAGCTCTTCAAGCTTCTTTTCATAAAGCTCTGTAAGCTGTCGTTCCTTTTCCTTACATGCCGCTTCCGCTTTCTCCGCCTTTTTTAATCCCTCATCGTAGCCGGTCTGATAGCCTTCCCCGTGCCCGACCCGTACTGCCTCGGCCCTTGCAGCATCCACCTTCTCCTTCGCTGCCGTAAGGATACCATCCGCGTCCTCCCTGGCCGCATTCAATATCCGTTCTGACTCTTCTTGCGCCTGACGAACCATTTCCCCGACTGTCTTCTCGCCTGCTTCCTGCTCCTCGGGGCTGGCAAGCAGCTGCTCCACCTGATCTGCGTTCAGCCCAGCCGTAAATCCCGGCACAAAGCTTTCTGCAGCCGCTTCCTCTTCTAAAATCGCACTCAGCGCCTGTATTTTTTCTGCAACAAGAAGGTTCGAATCAATGACTCGTTCCCCCTCGTTTCTTACAATCACATTTGTAGATTTTATTAAATTATTAGACAACGATCTCATCACCTCCGCCGCGAGAAATTACAATTTCCGCCGAATCCTCGAGACGCCTGATCGTATTGACAATCTTCTGCTGTGCTTCCTCGACGTCCTTCATGCGTACAGGACCCATGAATTCCATATCCTCTTTAATCATGACAGCAAGACGCTTGGACAGATTGTTGAAGATCGCTGTCTGTACCTCTTCGTTGGCACTCTTGAGAGCAATTGCGAGATCACTGTTATCCACATCACGCAGCACACGCTGAATTGCTCTGTCGTCCAGCAACAAGATATCTTCGAATACAAACATCTTCTTTCTGATTTCGTCCGCCAACTCCGGCTCGTCGATCTCCAGCGTTTCCATGATATGCTTTTCCGTACTTCTGTCTACGGTATTTAAAATCTCGACAACAGAATCTACGCCGCCAATAATTGTGTAATCCTGATTGACGAGAGAAGAAAGCTTAGACTCTAATATCTTCTCTACCTCTTTAATGACATCCGGAGATGTCCGATCCATCATCGCAATGCGCTTAGCAACATCCGCCTGACTATCCGGCGGCAGAGCCGAAACGATCATCGCCGCCTGACTTGGATTCAAATAAGATAAAATCAAGGCAATCGTCTGCGGATGCTCGTCCTGGATAAAATTCAAAAGCTGCGACGCTTCCGTCTTTCTGATAAATTCGAACGGTTTTACCTGCAAGGAAGCTGTCAGCTTGTTGATGACATCCAACGCCTTCGACTGACCCAATGCCTTTTCAAGTAATTCCTTCGCATAATTAATACCGCCTTCCGCAATATATTGCTGCGCAAGGCACACCTGATAAAATTCATCTATGATTGATTCTTTGACCTGCGGTGTTACGCTTCTCGTATTCGCGATCTCCAGCGTAAGATCCTCAATTTCTTCCTCTTTTAAATATTTAAATATCTCAGCGGAACGCTCCGGTCCCAGGGCAATCAGCAGGATTGCCGCCTTTTGAATGCCTGGAAAACCGCTCTGCTGGCTACTTGCACGTGCTGCCATCGCTCCTACCCCCATTCCTCGCTCAACCAGTTACGCAAAAGCGCAGCCGCCGAATCCGGATTTTCATCCACAAACTTCTCGACCATCCGACGTACTTCTGATTTTGCTTCTAAATCAATATCTTCAATTTCCTGATGTTCCTGAGTTGATTGGAGTAACGATTCGACCGAAAGTTCTTTTTCCGGTTCGAGAGCGCTCCTCTCCTTGCGCAGGCTCATAAATACAACAAAACCAAGCAATGCCAAAACAAAGACAATTAAGGCAATTTGGGCAATATCCGAAGGTGTTATGCCGGAACTGTCATCTGCCTGAAAAATCGGAACATCATAAGCAATGACGGAAATATTGTCTGCTGGAATGCCTGTCGCATTCGCTACAAGCGTCACCATTTCCTCATCGACTTCTTTTTTAATCATATCACTGTTTTGAACCATAAATTCATCAAATGTGATCCCGTCTAACAACCCTTGATTTCGCAACTCATTTTCTTTATAAATCAAATAATGCGAGGCAGTGATTGCAATAGATGAGGCATCGTACTGCACCGCCCCAGCGGGAACCGTCTTATCCGTGATCCGCTCACCAGGCAGATAATCTCTTGATTCCTGTGCCACGGAATAATCGGAAGTGCCCCCGTTTTCCATTACATATGTCGCCTCTTCCGTATTGGTGTCCGTCCCTGGAACGCCACCTGTTCCACCTGTTCCTTCGGATTCATAGGTCTCTTCATGGGACAGCACGTTCTGTCCATTTTCATCTGCCTGCGTATAGGTATGTTCCGTCTCGTTCAGTACGGAAAAATCCATGATCAAATTAGGTGCAACCTTTACATCCTCATAAAGATTGGAGCCAAGCAGGACTTGTGTCACTTCCTGCTTTACAAGGCGCTCTGCCTCTGCCTTAAGTGCAATCTGGTTGGAGGTGTTGACAACTCCCGAGCTGCCGTCTGCCTCATCCGCACCGGAAAAAAGCAAATTGCCGTTTGAATCAATAATGGTAATATTCTCCGTCGTTTTGTTGCCGAGAGCCGTTGCGATATTTTTTGCGAAGTTTTCCGCAACACCAGGCTGTAATTCTTCACTCAAATCAAGCATGACGCTTGCGTATGACTCTTCCTCCTTTGCCAGGAGCGTACCGTCATTATCCGGTATGGACAACGTAACATGAGCAGTATTAACCGCTTTTTGCGCTTCCATGATATCCTCAAGGTGTCCCTCCTGATACAGCTTGTATGTCTTTTGTTTGTCCGACTCAGTCGTCGAAAAACCGCCGTCCAGCGCAGCATCCAGACCATAGCTGTCTGCCGGATAACTATTCGCACCGAGCAACAGCGTCGCATTCGCAATATCCTCTTTTTTTACAGAAATAATCAGACCGTCATCCGTCACCGTATTCTCAATGCTGTCGCCGTCGAGCAGCTCAATGATTTCAGCTGCTTCCTTCGTAGATTCGCACGTAATTAAGACCTCATATTGAGGCCTTGAAAGAATTGTCGCCAAAATAGCAAATGTCAAAATAACACCTGCCGCAACACTAATTATAATTGTCTTTTGTTTCGCAGTAAATTTATTCCACCATTCCAACAGTCTCTGCGGAATTTGTCTCAGTCTCTCCACGCTTTCTATACCCCGCACAAGTATTTAAATTTGAATCTGCATAAGCTCTTTATAAGCTTCAAGAAATTTATCCCGCAACGCCACCGTATAGCTCAAAGATGTGGATGCCTTTGCAGCGGCAATCGTTAAATCATGCGTGTTATCTGTAAGTCCGAGGGCGAACTTTACCTTTTCCTCCTCCGACTGATTCATCAAGGTATTCGTTTCATTTAAATTGCCAAGCGCCGAGTTAAGCAGCGTGCTGAAGCTGTCGTCACTTTGAAGACCTTTGCTGGTCGATGCCTGAGATGCCGCTGCCGATATCGCATTGGAGCTGACATTCAACAATGATGAAATATCCATTTTCGCCTCCTTCTGTCCACAGCTCTGTCAAATGAAAGAATCACACCTTTAGGGCTGTCAAACCTATTTATTATGTAAAAAGCGTCTGCGCGCAGTCACTTAAGATCTGCCAATTTCAAGACCCTTCATCGCAATCGATTTGCTCGCTGTGAAAGCCGTCGCATTTGCCTCGTAGGCTCTTGACGAATCAATCATATTCGTCATCTCTGTTACAATATTGACATTCGGATACCAAACGTAGCCATCCTCATCAGCATCCGGATGAGAAGGATCATATACCTTCTTCATTTCCTCAGTATTATCCTCATAAACACCGGAAACTTTGACGCCATCACCGACATCCTGTCCTCTGCTCTTTGCAAAAATTGTCCCGAACGAAGCAGGGTTTGTCGTTTTCTCGTAAAATGTGACAATTTTGCGCCTATAAGGAGTCCCATCCTCCGTCCGCGTCGTATTAGCGTTTGCGACATTCTGGGAAATAATGTCCATACGATACCTTTCAGCGGTCATTCCCGAGGCATTTACACCGAATGACTTAAAAATGCTCATTGTAATCCACCACCCTCTCTGAGTGTCTGCCGTTACTTAATCACGGTCTTTAAATTTGCGAAATCACCATCGATGCTCTGTATGAGCGCATTATATTTGATCTGATTGGAAGCCAGTTCGACATTTTCATTGTCAATATCCACATTATTACCGTCAAGCCGATAGGAATAGCCTGCCGCATCTGTATAAACGCGTGGTTCAATACGCGACAGCTTGTCATTTACATTAGAAATTTTATCATCTAACGTTTCACTTTTAGATGCCTTCAACGCCTGTTTTAACTCTGCCTCAAAGGATACATCCTGCCTCTTGTAATTCGGTGTATTTACATTTGCAATATTATTTGCAATCGCCTCATTGCGAAGCCACGCACCGTCCGCCGCCTTATCCAGCACATTTACATAATCATATACGCCTGAGCTTATCATATTTGTCACCTACCTTATTCCATTATAAATTATTTACGAAAAAACACAAGGACTTTTTTCGAAAAATGTATAATAAATACTTTATTTTATATATTCTGTCGTTTTATATACAACATCATGGAGGATAGAAATCTTTACTCGACCCTAACATCATCCTAATATTATAAAAACGGAATTCCTCGCAGGCTCTCGTTTTTATAAACTCAGATATATAATACGTTATTTATTTCTTTTCATTGTCTCAATTTCCTCAAAAATAACAGGATTCAGCACTTTAATATACGTTCCTTTCATGCCCGATGAACGAGACTCTATGACACCCGCGCTCTCAAATTTGCGGAGTGCATTGACGATGACCGAACGGGTGATGCCGACTCGGTCGGCGATCTTGCTTGCAACGAGAACACCCTCATTGCCATTCAGCTCATCAAAGATGTGGGTAATCGCTTCCATTTCCGAAAAGGAAAGCGTGCTGATTGCCGATTTTACAACCTGCCGCCTCCGACTCTCCTCTGCACTCTCTTCATTAACAGCCCGCATCATTTCCAGACCCACAACGGTAGCGCCGTATTCACATAAAATAATGTCGTCAATCAAATACTGTTCTTTTACTTTATAGATGAACAGGGTCCCAAGCCGTTCACCCGCAATGTCAATCGGTGTCACAATTGCCTGATATTTGCTGCTGTCAGCAAGCTCAAAACCCAGCGTTTCCAAATTGACATTTTCTTTTGTAGACAACACACCAAGCAGGCGCTCGTTCAGCATCTGGTCGATGATGCCGCCAATTTCATATTTCAAAAGTCCCTCTGTCTCTCCAATGTCCCTGCGGGAGCCTGTCCCCAGCACCTTCCCTTTTTTACTGATCACAAGCACATTGGAGCGAAGAATCTCCTTGAGAACCTCACAAATATCATTAAATACTACCTTACTGGAATTGTTATTATGTAACAGCTTATTGATCTTCCGTGTCTTATCCAACAATTGAACACTGCTCATGAATCCATCCTCCCGCCTACGGCTTTCTGCAAAAAATTACCTCTTTTGATAATAGCATAAATAAACACGAAAATCAATGACCCTCGTGTTCATTTTTGGAATACTTTTATAATTTTCATATATTTTCAAACTATTCTAACCAGCATAATAATTTTGTCACTTTTTAGTCAGAAAGGACCTTGTTCGTAATATGGCCGCATGCCTCGTTGGTGCATAACAGTTTATTTCCCTTTTCTACCATAAGACTGCCGCACTTTTCACAGGGCTTCTCCACAGGACGCTGCCACGTCATGAAATCGCACTCGCTGCCATTCTCGCAGCCGTAATAGCGTCTTCCCTTTTTTGTCTTGCGGATAACGATCTCTTTCCCACATTTCGGACACGCAATCCCGATTTTTTCAAGGTATGGCTTTGTATTTCTGCACTCCGGAAAGCCAGGGCATGCAAGAAATCTCCCATGTGGTCCATATTTAATAACCATGTTCCGTCCGCAGTTCTCGCATACCTCCTCGGTCTCTTCCTCCTTAATTTGAACCTTGGCAAGCTCCTGTTCCGCATTTCGAACTGCCTCATCCAAATCCGGATAGAAATTACTAATGATTGTCTTCCAATCTACAATCCCCTCTTCGACATTATCGAGCAGCATTTCTAGATTTGCCGTAAAATTCATATCAACTATGCTCGGAAAGGCCTCTTTCATTATACGATTTACAACTTCTCCAAGCTCCGTCACATAGAGGTTTTTGCTTTCCTTCGTCACGTAGCGTCTCGCAAGAATCGTTGTAATCGTCGGGG
>CAZBRY010000035.1:0-736 GCA_964494285.1 uncultured Lachnospiraceae bacterium | reverse complement strand
ATAAGTGCTTGGCCTTCCAACACCAAGCTCCTCAAGTGTCTTTACAAGTGAAGCCTCCGTATAATGCGCCGGCGGCTGTGTGAAGTGCTGCTTTTGATCAAGCTGATCCAGCGTCAATACGGACTCCTCCGAAATGCCGTTCAGCAGCACATTGGACTGTCCCTTTTCCTCATCGTCATCCGTGTAGACCGCCATGAATCCATCAAATAAAAGCTTTGAGGCAGCAACAGAAAAACGGTAACCGTTTCCTTCTATTTTAACAGCAGTCGTCTCGTATCTTGCTTCGCACATACGACTTGCGGTAAAACGCTTCCAAATAAGGGTGTACAGACGATATTGTTCTCTCGACAACGAATCCTTCAGAGATAATGGTGTTATTGAAATATCGGTCGGACGAATCGCCTCGTGCGCATCCTGAATCTTTTTCCGATCTTTGTTTTGCAAAACAGGTACTCCCGCATAGTCTGCACCATAGGTTTCCGTAATATAAGCACGAGCCTGCGTCTGCGCCTCGTCCGCAATTCTAGTAGAATCTGTACGCAAATAGGTAATCACTCCAACTGTCCCATTCCCTTTGATATCGATTCCTTCATAGAGCTGTTGTGCAATCCGCATCGTCTTTTGCGTGGAGAAATTCAGTGATTTGCTGGCTTCCTGCTGCAGAGTGCTCGTTGTAAACGGAAGGGGTGCTTTTTTGATCCTCTCTCCCTTCTTGATGTCCACAATCCGATAGACC
>CAZBRY010000034.1:0-15472 GCA_964494285.1 uncultured Lachnospiraceae bacterium | reverse complement strand
CTGCTTCAAAGCCATCCAATACCTCCTGCGGAAACATGCCGTCCCATGTATACAGATTCAATTCTCCAGACAAGCCGCTCTCCTGCGCAGGCTTGCTGCCGCATCCAATCAGCATTACACTCACCAATGCCACAGATAGAACTACTGTTAACCATTTTTTCATACTTATATCCTCCTCGTTTTAAATTTAATCTTTTCTTTTCCCGACTGCATCCGAGATGACAATCAACAAGACGGTCACAACTAAAACGACGGTCGCAAGCGCATTAATTTCAGGAGTAACGCCGGTTTTTAGCTTTGTATAAACCTTTACCGGCAACAGGCTGACCCTCGGTCCTGTTGTAAAAATGCTGATTACAACATCATCAAACGACATCGCAAACGCAAGCACAGTGCCAGACAGAATCGCCGGCATGATCAAGGGCAAAATAATGTCAAAAAATGCACGCGGCTGGGATGCTCCAAGATCTCTCGCCGCTTCCTCCAAACTTTTGTCCATCCCGATCAGCCGGGAGCTCACCATAATAAAAATATACGGAATGCAAAATGCCGTATGTGCGATAATCAAAGTGATCATTCCAAATGGGATGCCCATAAAAGAAAACACAGCAAGAAAAACCATCCCGAGAATAATTTCCGGGATCATGATCGGCAGCGTTGACAAATAAGAAATGGTATCATTCCACCTTGAGGTGGTCTTATACATGCCAAACGCACCAAGCGTCCCGATGATAATTGCCAAAACACAACTGACAGCGGCAAGAAAAATACTGTTCAACAAAGCCTGCAGTAAATCTCCGTTTGAAAACAACTGCCTATACCACTTTAAGCTGAAGCCTCCCCAAACGGAAGAAATTTTCGACTCGTTAAAGGAATAAAATACGGTTACCACAATCGGAATATACATAAAAATAAGAAGAATTGCAAGATAAACTTGCGGAAGCCTGTTCTTTCTCTTTTTTCTCATACAAGTCCCTCCAATTGCTTTGTATGGAAGAGCTTCCTGTAAATCCCGATCAGGATAGACGTAAGAACCATCAATACAACCGCCAGTGCTGCAGCAAACGGCAAATTTCTGCCTTTCGTAAGTTGCTCCTGGATCACGCTGCCGACAAGCACAATCTTATTGCCACCCAAAATGTCCGCTATGAAAAACAAACCCATTGATGGAATAAACGTCAAAATGATACCGGAAAATAAGCCCGGCATTGTCAGCGGAAGCGTAATCGTCAAAAACGCCTTTGTACTGCCGGCCCCCATATCTCTAGCCGCCTCGACAAGTGACCAGTCCATTTTTTCCACACTTGAAAAAATAGAAAAAATCATCATCGGCAGCAACGCATAAACCATTCCTACCACGACTGCCGGATACGAATAAAGTAATTTTAAAGGCTCCTCTGTCATATGCATCTTTATAAGAAGCATATCCAGCACGCCATTGCTTCTGAAAATAATGATCCAGCCATAGAGCCGGATCAGTGAGCTGGTCCAAAACGGGATCATAAGCAGCATGGAAACTCTTTTTTTCCAGACATCGGACAGCTTCCCCATGTAATAGCCAAACGGATACCCGAGTAAAATAATGCAGGCCGTCGATAAAAATGCCAGCTTCAGCGAAGACACAAACGTGTTCAAATAAAGCGGTTCTGTTATTTTTCTATAATTATTAAAAGTAAATTCCGTTACGAAGCCCCATACCTCCGCACGCGTCATAAAGCTTAAAGCGATCATATAGATCAATGGAAATATCACGAACATGATTGTAAACGCGTAGATGGGAAGCAACGAAATGACCATCCATTTCTTTGTTTTCATTCGTTTTCCCTGTTATCCTATTTTTAATTTTGAATTCTCAATAAATTGTCTGACAAACTCTGTCGCCGGCTTTTCAAAAATTTCTTTCGGCGTGCCAATCTGCTCAATCCGGCCTTCGTTCATAACGACAATGCGATCAGAAAGAAAAGATGCCTCTTCCTGGTCATGCGTAATATAAATAAAGGTCATGCCGAGCTTTTTCTGCAGGTGCTTGAGCTCCTCCTGCATCTGTCTTCTAAGCTGCAAATCCAGCGCCCCTAACGGTTCATCCAGCAAAAGCAGCTTCGGCCGGTTGATAATCGCCCGCGCAATCGCAACTCTTTGTTTTTGTCCGCCGGAAAGCTCTTGTGTTTTCCGCTTTTCATAGCCTGTCAGCTGAACCATTTCCAAGGCGTCCTTCACGCGCTGCTTGATTTCTGTCCGAGGCACTTTTTTTAATTTCAACCCATAACCTACATTTGCCTCAACCGTCATATGGGGAAATAGCGCATAGCTTTGAAATACGGTATTCACCTCACGCTGATTTGGTTCCAGTGCCGTAACATCCTGCCCACAAAGAAGAACCTGTCCCTCATCGAGTTCTTCCAACCCTGCGATAATTCGTATCGTCGTCGTTTTCCCGCAGCCGGAGGATCCTAAAATCGTAACAAACTCTCCTTCCTTCACTTCTAGGTCGATTCCTTTGAGGACTTCGACATCACCAAAGTCTTTTCTAATATTTTTTAATTCCAATATCGGAGTCATTATCGCTCGCCTCTCTGATTCCTACCAATCTAATAGTCTTTTCCATTTTAGCACAAAACTGCCTGTTCTTCTAATTAAATATTTATTTCAGGTGTTTATAAAATCTTTATAAAAAGAGACTACTTGTGAATCCATTTAAATAGCGCCACGATACATAATTCCGGCTAAAATAGCTGAAGCTGCAATTCCACTTAATGTAGCGAGCAGGGCACCCAAAAGTGTCCACCTCGTTTTCGTAACCTTTGCGGCCATAAAATAAACAGACATTACATAAAAAATGGTTTCCGTGCAGCTCATGGTTATGGATGCAGTCAGTCCGATCAGAGAATCTGTTCCATATTTTTTAAACAGATCCAATGTCAAACCGGTTGCTGCGGATGAGGAGAACATGCGGACAATGACAAGTGGAACAAGCGCGGAAGGAAAATGCAGAAATTTTGTCAGAAATGAAATTTTATCACTTAAAAAATCCAAAAAGCCGGAAGCGCGCAGTGTAGCAATGCCTAACATCAGCCCAATCAGTGTCGGAACAATTTTAACAACTGTTTGCAGCCCGTCCTTTGCACCTCTTACAAAATCATCGTATACCTGCTTTTTTTGTAAAGTCGCATAACCGACAATTACAAAAAAAAGTAACGGAATCAGGAGGTTTGAAAAAAAGGTTAAATAATCTGCCATTGTCTAACTCCTTCGATTCATGATTTTACAAAAAATAATTGCAATGACCGTGCTGAATAGCGTTGCCAGAATTCCCGGACCGATGATCGCGCTCGGATTGACGCTGCCGTACTGGCTTCTGTAAGCGATAATATTGACGGGTATCAGTTGAAGTGAAGATATATTTAAGACTAGAAACGTACACATTTCATTGCTTGCAATCGCCCGATTTTGGCTGCCGCGTTCCTCCTCAAGCCGAGCAAGCTCTTCCATCGCCTTAAGCCCCGCCGGCGTCGCCGCCCATCCAAGACCTAAAATATTTGCAATGATGTTTGTTGCGATATATTCCCTGCTTTTGTGTTCCTTTGGAATATTGGGAAACAGAAAACGAATAAAACGATCCAATCTTCTAATCATCGAGTCAATGATTCCGGCTTTCTTTGCCACCTCCATCAAACCCGTCCACAGCGATACAACCCCTAGCATTGTAATGCATAAATTAATTGCTTCTTTTCCGGAATTTATCATCGTATTCCCCATCGTATGAATTGTGCCGGTCAATGCACCATAAAGAATCCCGATCAATATCATAAAAGCCCATATATAGTTCAGCATCATTTCCCCTGTTTTTAATTCTTACAAATATTCTATTAAAATAATTCCCATTTATTCCATTTAATACCTCTCCTTTTAATCTTTTCGCCTTTATATTTAATTTTTTTTATTTTTCTATTGATTTTCCAAAAATTAACTGATACAATAAAACATGTAAATATTTAATTTATAAACACAGGAGGATTTTTAAATGACAGACACAGGTGTAATAAGAAAGCTCGACGAGCTCGGTAGAATTACATTACCGATGGAGCTACGGAAAAATCTCGGCATTACCGACAGGGATCCATTGCATATTTTTGTGGACAATCAGAGGATTGTTCTCGAAAAATATGCGCCTTGTGATATCTTTACAGGGGAAAGAGACGACCTTGTTGAATATCAGGGTAAAAAGGTTTCTAGGAAATCCATTAAAGCATTGGCTTCTCTTGCAGGATTTAAGGTTACAAAATAGGCCAGGTTTTATAAAAAATGCGGTGTAAAAATAACACCGCGTTTTTTATTTTGTCAACAGCTTCTGATATACCTCTCGTTTTGTAATTCCCCGATCCTTTGCAACGAGTCTCATACTTTCTTTTCTATCCATTCCCATTCCTTCATATAAAGACATATGTTCTTCGATCGGCATGGTTAACCAGTCCCTTTGCTCCTGCTCTTTTTTATCCTGTCTGTTTCTCCCATTTATGACAAGGACAAATTCTCCCCGTGGCTCCGTTTCTTCATAGTAGGAAACTGCCCCTAAAAGAGTCGTCCGGTAAATATCCTCATAGCGCTTTGTAAGCTCTCTGCATAGAACAATCTCTCTGTCTCCGAACAAGTCAAACAGTTCCCTCAGCGTTTTTACCAGATGATGCGGCGCCTCATAAAGAATCATCGTACGCGTTTCTCCCGAAAGCTCTGATAAAATTTCTCTTCTTTCCTTTTTATCTACGGGCAAAAAGCCCTCAAAGCAAAACCGCCTCGTAGGCAACCCAGACAATGTCAACGCAGTAATACATGCACAGGCTCCCGGAAGTGAGGTCACAGTAATCCCCGCTTCTGCGCACATCTTGACAAGCACCTCGCCCGGATCGGAAATCGCAGGAGTTCCCGCATCGGTGATCAAAGCCACTTTCTTTCCGTCTTGCATCTGTCTGATCAAATCTGCCGCCTTATCATATTTATTGTACTCATGATAGCTTGTCATTGGTGTTTTAATTTCAAAATGATTTAATAGCTTAATGCTGTTTCGCGTATCCTCTGCAGCAATCAAGTCGACATCTTTCAATGTACGAAGTACGCGAAGCGTCATATCTTCCAAATTCCCTATTGGCGTTGCACACAAATACAGCATCCCTTTTTTTTTCATTTTCGTATCCCTCACTAATATCCATATACCTCATAAATTTCATCCGTATACTTTCCCGGCGAATCATATACAATCAATGGCTTCTCCACTGTAATCCGTGACTTTCCGCCGCGAAGGGCCTCTATTAAAACCATATTTGGTTCTTTATCCACATACGGATAAACCATTCTCATTCTTTTGGGTTCTAAGTGATAATTTGTCAACATCGCAAAAATCTCAACAAGCCGAAACGGGCGATGCACCATATAAAATCTTCCGTTCGGTTTAAGCAGACGGCTTCCCTCTCTTACAATATCCTCCAGCGTACAGCAGATTTCATGACGCGCAATCGCCTTTGGTTCATTTGGGTTTGTCAATCCGTGGCTTCCTATCATATAGGGCGGGTTCGTCGTAACGACATCAAAAGAAGCAGCACGAAATAGCTGCTCTGCTTCCTTAATATCTCCCGCTATAATATCGATCTTGTCCAAAAGTCCGTTTAGAGCAACACTCCTACGTGCCATATCTGCACTTTCGGTCTGTATTTCAAGACCCGTAAAATGCTTTCCCTTTGTCTTTGCCTCTAGCAAAATGGGAATAATTCCCGTCCCGGTTCCAATGTCTAAAACCACCTCCCCTTCTCTTACCTTTGCAAAGCCGGACAGCAAAACCGCATCCATACCAAAGCAAAACTTCTTTCCGTTCTGGATGATCTGGTAGCCATTTCGATACAACTCATCCAGCCGCTCATTTTCTTTCAACTTAATTGTCATCAAGTTTTGACTTCCCATCCTGTTTCTCCAAGCGTTCCAGCACTTTCAGATCTTCATCGGCAATTTTTGCAGAATCCTTCTTATGTCTCGGTTTGAATCTTAACTGTGATACCTTATATTCTTTAATTTCTTTTTCGTCTCCTACATCGACGATGACCTTAACAAGCTGTCTTAAGACATTAACGCTGGAAACCTCACCCTTGAGTCCGTCGTCCGTCGTCACAAAATCTCCAGAATTCGGAAGCCTTCTATTCAGCTCCTCATAAGTTTCTTCCTCATTTTTCAGACAGCACATGAGTCTGCCGCAGATGCCGGATATTTTTGTAGGATTTAAAGACAAATTTTGTTCCTTCGCCATTTTAATCGATACCGGCACAAAATCTGATAAATACGTATGGCAACATAATGCCCTTCCACAAATGCCTATTCCGCCAAGAATTTTTGTCTCATCTCGCACGCCAATCTGACGAAGCTCAATTCTCGTTTTAAATACCGCTGCCAAATCCTTAACCAGCTCTCTAAAATCAATACGTCCATCTGCCGTAAAATAAAACAAAACCTTGTTATTGTCAAACGTGTATTCTGCATCAATCAATTTCATTTCCAAATTATGCTTTTGTATTTTCTCAAGACATATTTTAAATGCTTCTTTTTCTTTTTCCCTGTTTTTTTGCTCTGTTTTGTTATCCTCCTCCGTAGTTTTCCTAATTACAGGCTTTAGTGGCTGGATCACCTTTTCATTTTCTACCTCCGTCGGAGGCATAACGACCGTTCCGTATTCCACTCCCCGCGCTGTCTCCACAATCACGTGGTCTCCTCTTTTAATTTCCAAATGCTTCGGGTCAAAGTAATAAACCTTTCCCGCCGTTCTGAATCTAATTCCTATTACTTTCATCATCCTAATTCTCCTTTATTGTCAGCATCAGCAACTCCATCGCCAAATCAAAATTAACGTTAGCATTCAGCCGCACCTTTGTTTTTTCAACCGCCTTAATAATAATTTCAATTCCTTCATAGGTGCTTCGACTTGCCCGTTCTCTAATATATTTAACCTCTTCCTTAAACACAAGATCGTTTAAATCATTTGTCGCTTTAAATAACAGCACATCTCGGTACCAAATCATCATAATATCCAAATAATCGTCAATGCTCATCTTATATTCGCTAATCTTCTTGATGGATTGTAAGAACTCTCCAACATCCATCTCGTGAATGTATTTTAAAACCGTAATAGCTTCCCGCTTAATATTCTCAAAGTCCTCGCTTGTTGCCAAGCTTTTCGCTTTTCCGATATTTCCTCTTGCAAAAGCCACGCAGATATCGGCCTGATAATCCGGAACATGCAATGTCTCCATCAAATATTTGCGCACCGTTTTATCCTCTACCGGACGCATGTTCAATACGGTGCATCTGGAAATAATCGTCTCGAGCAGCAGGGAACTATTGCTTGTTAAAATCAAGATTACAACATAGGCCGGCGGCTCTTCCAGTGTTTTAAGCAATGCATTCTGCGCCTGCACCGACATTTTTTCTCCGTCATTAATAATATATATTTTCCATTTACTGCTGTAGGGCTTAATCATCACATCATTAACAATCTGCCCTCTGACATCCTCAACACCGATCGTGTTTGGCTTTTCATAAGTCAGTGTAATGATATCCGGCTGGTTTTTCGTAAGCGCCTGCCTGCAGGAATGGCATTCCATACACGGCTCTATCCCACCCTTTTCACACTGCAGTGCCATTGCAACTGTGTTTGCAATAAATTCCTTTCCGACACCCTTTTCACCGCTGATCACATAGGCGTGGGAAATTTTGTTTGCTGAAATAGCTTTCTGAAAATGTTCCTTTATATGTCCTTGTCCAATTATACTTTCAAACGTTGCCATAAAAGTGATTCCTTTCTGTCTGTTTCCCCACAGGGATGTGAACAGTTATGTGAAAATGTCTAAAAGAAGACCTCTGATTTCTCCTACCTTGCTGAGAATCGAAAGATGATCCTTCTCCTCCTTCATCAGCTCTGCCGCCAACTCATCCAAATTCTCATCAATGAGGCGAATAATTCCATATACTCTATGGCGCCCTCTTCTGTCCAAAAAGTTTTCTCTCGAAAATTTATGGGAGCGATTTACGATTTCATTTAGAAAATCCTTTACAAGACTCCGATATCGCTTCATATCCTTGACATCCATATGCTTTGATATTTTTTTACCCTGCATCGTAATGTCTTCAAATAAAAGTGTCAGCCTTTCCTGCAGTCCCGCCTCTTCAATATGGCTCATCAGTGTAAAACGAAAGGCATCGTCCGTTTGCTGTGTCTGTTGTGTCTGTTCGACAGGAGCGGCTGCAGGTGTTGTCTGATTCACTTTAATATCCATAAGCCATCCCTCGATCCTTTAAAATAAACTGTTCAATTTCTGCAATACAGTTTTCCAGATTATCATTGACAAAGCGTCTTCCGATCCCTGCTGCCTGAATCTTCTCTTCCGAAAAATCCGAGGCATCCGCCAAAAATCTTCTGCACAATTCAGTGTATTTTTGGTTCTCCGGCATTTTCTCCCGATCGAGCGCCCGCTGCAGGCGAATGCCATCATCCACCTCAATATACAGCGGAATCACTTGGTCCGAACCAAAATATTGTCTTGTTGATAAATAGGATTGCAGTACACCAATAATCAGGTAACTCTGCTTTTCTAAATCAATTTGTCCATCATTAACGGTGAAATACCGCCAAATACCATGTATCGTATCATACGCCCTATCCTCAATCACACTTCCTGTCTCTTTTAATCGATGAAACTCTGCCTCGGTCACAAAATGATAGGTTTTTTGATCCTGCTCCCCATCCCGAATCGGTCTTGTCGTATACATCACAATACTATTCAGCCGGAGGTTTTCGTTTTCTAATATTCTTTTATAGACGGTATCCTTTCCTGTGGAGCTTTTTCCAAGGATATAGTAGATTTTTCCCATACGACCTTTATTTCCTTTTCTCCTTTTGACAAAAGCCCGTAAATACATAGCTCCATGTCCAAATATTGCAAAAGCTGCTCTATGAATACCTCTGTAATTTCTTCTCCCGGCACAATCAGAGGAATTCCCGGCGGATAGAGAAATATAAAGTCTGCAGCTATCTTTCCGATGCTATCCGCGAGCCGTACCGCCCTTTTCGGCTTGTTTGTGGCTTCATGAATACTCATAAAAACCCGGTTATTAAAAAATAAATTCGATGAATTTTCCTTTCCTTCTTTTATGCCAAGTCCTCTGTCTATTTCAAATAATGCGGATAACAGCCGTGTAAAACCTTCCTCGGTATCCATGATTGTCATAATCATCAAACAATAATTGTCCGCCGCCATTTCAGCCTGTAAATGATAGTGCTCAAGCAGCTGCCGATAAAGCTCCTTCCCTGAAATATCGGTTTTTTTGGTGGAAATAATAAGCTTTCCCTTATCCGCCGCAAAAATTTTATCGGTTCCGGCTGCGCCCTCCTTTGTCACAAGCGCCAAGTGTTTTAGTCCGTTCGCCTTGTGATAAAAATCACGCAGGCGTTCTTCAAAAATTTCAAACCGCTTTTTTCCCTCTTTTTCTAAAAGATCCATACATCGGTCGATTCCCGCCATCAACAGATAAGACGGGCTGCTGCTTTGGAAAATAGAGAGGTAGCTGATTAAACGCTCTCGATCCACCAGACTGCCGTTCACATGCAGCAATGCTGTCTGGGTAAAGGCCGGCAAGGTTTTATGAAGGCCATGTATCACGAGATCGGCGCCGCATTGAACTGAGCTTCTTGGAAATCCGTCTGAAAATCCAAAATGTGCGCCATGTGCCTCGTCGACAATCAGAGGAATCTTATATTTGTGCACAACCTCGGCAATTCCTTCTACATCCGAAACAATCCCATCATAGCTTGGAGATGTGATTACCACCGCCCTAACCGCCGCGTTTCTGCTTAACTGTTCTTCCACCTGCTCCGGCGTAATACCTCCACATAAATCATAGGATGCAAATACCTTTGGATACAAATAAACCAACTTTAAATCCCGTAACAGCACCGCATTGTAAACCGCCTTATGGCAATTGCGGCTCATTAACAGCGTATCACCCCGTTTGGCGACTGCCGATATTGCCGCAAATATTCCGCACGTACTGCCATTTATAAGGAAATGTGTTTCTTCCGAGCGATACAAGCGTGCCGCCCGCTGCTGTGCATCCTTAATAATCCCCTGCGCGTTGTGCAGATCGTCAAATCCATCTATTTCTGTAATATCCCTTCTAAAGGCTTCCGGAAGAAAGCCTCCTGTCATCTGCCGCTTATGCCCTGGCATATGATAGGGATAATAATCACTGCAGCTGTATTCCTCCAGTTTTTCATATAACTGTTCCATGCCCGTTTCCTCTGCTTTAGCCGCAAGTTTCCGCCTCCGGATCACGGTCTCCTATTTCTGTGAATATGGAGCGTTTCCAGCAACGAACAGTAAGTATCCGCAACATTGACAATCCATGCCTCCCTGCATGCCGGGGGAACCACTGTTAAAGGCCACATATGCTTTTTAATAATCTCTCGCTCATAAACAGTAAGCTTATAATCTCTGATTGCATTTCTCAGCGCGATATTCGGATGGCGAAAGCCGTGCCAGTTATTTTTCTCATGCGGCAGATGCCAGTCATATAAAAAATAATCATGTAGCAAAGCTCCTCGGATCAGCGCCCGTTTTTGATACTTAACCCGAAGAAATTCCGCCAGCTTAAGGCTCGCATTCGCTACACTAATGCAATGCTGTTTCACCGTAATATTTCCGTGCTGGATAAAATTATCCTGACTCTGAAATTTTTCGGATTTTAAAATATCATCTCCATACCTGGAAATTAAAGTATAATTCGTTTTTCTGCTTCTCACTTTTAATTCTTCTGCTCTTCCACTTTTTGCATACTATTTTCATCTAACGTGTTTTTATAATTTTCAATCAAATAATCGTATTTTCCCATATTCATATCAACAATAGCCTGCAATCGTTTCTGATCCCAAATGTCACCGCGCGTAATCAACTTGATCACCTCATAATATTGACGAATATCTTCATTTTCTATTACATTTTCTCCATAGAGCACTGTATCACTATAGCCCGCGGGGGCTTCCCGCCACATATGACCGATTCTCCAATTTTCCTCGCGAACAGCCGGCAGCTTTGATAAAAACGGATCCCCAAGCGCATACAAATCATTCAGATACATATCGGAATTATAATAAATCGAAATACCCGGTACCATCTTCAAAATGCCGCTCTTATAACCGGCTTCTCTGTATTCATCAATGCCCTGCTCGTTCCATGCATCCCGGAGAACCATTCTCCCATTCTTAAAATAAGAAAGTGTATTGTTAAAGAGACTCGTAAATCTGAAATATCCGGCGCGTTCATCTGAAATAGGAGAACTGAAATTATTTCCAAATAAAAACTGGTTTGTAATAACGCCGGTTGTTCCCGAATAAATCAACCCTATAATTAGAGTACCGACAAGAACCCTCTCAAAGTTTATCTTTCCCCGATATGCATCAAATTCCTGGTTCCACATCTGAAGGCCGCAAATAACGGACAGAAAAAACAGTACCGTAAAATGTCTGCCAAGCATAAAATCACCACCAATATACAATACATATCCCGCATAAAAAATGATTCCCGCGGAGCAGTATAAATAGCTTGCTCTTTTGACGGCAAGTGTGATCAGCATCACAATAAGCGGAATGACGAGTAATAAAATGTCACAAAATGCCGACGTAAGAAAATACTGCACACCACGAACAAGATATTCTTTCAGTGGAATATCCGTTCCTAGCTTCACATAAGCCGTATTCGGCACCGGAAAACCATAATAAAGGACAGAAAATAATTCCCATCCGATAAAAGGAAGCACTCCGGCAAAACCAATCCCAATTGCTTTAATAAACGATACTCGTTCCCGTCTGGCCAAGTACGCAAAGACTACCATTGGCACGAACATCAGCACTGCATCCATGCGCGTCATTGCGATCAGCGCAATCAAAATCGCCAATACAAAAAGCTGTCTGCCATAATAAGTTTCTGACGCGAAGTAGTACTTCATAAACAATGCCGTCAAAAAAAACAGCAGACAGTTCTCCAAACCGCTAGTCGTATAACTAATAAAACAAGAGCTTCCTATCAACGCTAAAAAGGTAAAAATGACTTGCTTTTTCGTTTTGCAGAAATTTTTCATCACGATATAATATGCAGAAGCAGAGAAAATAACACATATCAGAATAGATACGACATACATTTTTCTGACAAAAAAATATCCGCAGGCAATCACCAACGTAAACAACGGACAGGAAGTGGCCGAAGCACGTTCCCCGGCGTTGTACACGAAGCCATTGCCGAGCACAAGATTTTTTGCCATTACATAAGCATGATAAGCATCGTCACTTTGCCATGCCAGCGCAGTGATAATAATAATAAACAGCAATAAGGTGTAAAACCGGTATCGATTCGTCTCCTCAGATAAATATCCTGCAATTTGAGACTTCTTTTTTTGCAGCATACCCTGAAAGCTCATGATTTTTTCTCCTTAAGCATGACCTTGCTTTCATTTTTCTTCAATCGGAACAGTAGCCTCAATGCTTCCGTCACAGATTTCAGTTTGATACTGGACTGGGAGCCAATATAATTAATCGGCACCTCTATCGTATGTTTGTTTCTGCAATAATAGCGCATTTCCGTCTGATACATATGCCCAAGCGAAAGAAAGGCATCTAAATCCATGTTTTCAAGTATTTCTCTCTGAAAACCCTCAAAACCGCTCGTCATATCCTTCAGCCTCGTTCCAAGCATCAGATTGGAAAGCCAAGTGCCTCCCGAACTAAGAATCCGTCTATACAAAGGCTGGTTGGTAATATCTCCGCCCGGCATAAAACGGGCACCCCAGACGCAGTCATAGCCTTCATCCAGCTTTTCGATAAACAGCGGTATTTCCTTTGGGAGATGACTCCCTCCGCCGTCCATTTCTATGATCCGCTCTGCACCGTCTCGCAATGCCATCTGAAAACCATACAAATAGCAGGTAATCACGCCCTTGGATTCTTTGTGGAAAATCAGCTTTATTCGGTCATGCTTTTTCTCCATCTCATGAATGATTTCTTCTGTCCGATCCTTGGAATAGGAATCAATTACCGGATAAATGTAAAGATTGTCATACGGAAGCTCCATGACCTCCGTCAGAATCGCCTCCATTGTAGACTCTTCATTCGCTACCGGCATAACTATAATCGTTTTTTTCATCTATCTACCTCAAAGTCCTAGCAAAACTGTTCGCTCGCTTTTATAAAACAATCTTCCGCATGTTATTCCTGTATGAAACGATCCGCCAGCCTGATTGCCAGCAAAACAACAACATCAGAATTATAATGCTGCCATTCTCCCCACCTGCCAAGACCATATACTTCCTTTGCCTGTGCCCACTCTAACAGGGCTGCCATTTTTTCTTGTTTCCCAATCGTATTCAGCGGGTACGCATATTCGTTGATAAAATAAGAATCCGCTTTTTTCCCGTCCGTTTGAAATCTCGTCAAATTCGTCTCCGTCCAATATCCAATGGAATTAGGACAGAAATTATGTCGTACGAGTATCCGATGGTACGGCAATGCCGGATCGGGATAGTAAATCCAGTGCGCCGGCGTAGAAAGCTTTTCGGGACAATATTCAATCACAACAGAACTGTACTTAAGTGCTTCTATATCCTGCGTAAGAGCAACCGGAAGGCCAATACATGTTTCGAAAGCTTTCCATGGAATCGTATTAATAATAACATTCGCCTGATATTCCCCATTTACGATTTTTCGGTCAAAATCAATTTCTTTTACCGCAATGCCATATTTAATTCTATCACCCAGCGCCTGCGCCATTCTTAGCCACAGTTCTCCGCTTCCATATTTCTTTGGGTAGAAAAACTGCGCATGACCCGGCTGGGTGCCATAAGCCTTCTTTTCCAAGCAACTGATTAACGTCTCTTCAAACGATACGTTGGGCAGCTTGTCCAGCCAGTAGGTGCCAAGAGCATTTAAATCCTCTCCAAACATCTTCTGATTATATGGAATCATATAATCCTCGGCAACTTTTTTCCCGAGCTTCCAATAGATCCAGTCAATAAATTTTCTTGGCTTTTCTTCGTCCAAATTACAACCGGCAACTGCGATCGCTTTTAAATATGCCACCTGATCCGGCAGACTCATTTGCCAAATGTTTGCCTCAATCGGGCTGTTAATCAGTGTTTCGTTAATTTCTATGCGAGAATCCCGCGTATAGGCATCCCACTCCTCCATTGGCATAAACGGAAATAAAAAATCCAATACCTCAGAGTTTTTTACATCTAAAAAATGCCCGCCGCCGATATCCAAAGGACTCCCGTCTACTTCTGTGCTTTTGCACAGACCGCCTGCTTCCGCTTCCTTTTCGAGAACAAGAAAGTCCGTCTCCCCTTTTTGCAGGAGCCGGTTCGCAAAAGACAGTCCGGCAGGACCTCCTCCCAATATTAAATATTTCATCGTATTCATCCTACTCTTTTGATTAGTATCTTTCTTATTCTGTGCTGTTTTCACAGATCTCCTTTAAATTCCGAACAACTTCTTCATAGAGGGACACGATTTCCCAATAAGATCTTTTTAAGAAAAGATAGTCTTTCCTCTTATAGGCCTCATCATGCTTAATCGCCAACGCAGAAAGCTCCTCCGCCCCAAGACTGCCTGCCAGACTTTTTAAGGCATGCATTTCCCTGCCATAAGTTATATAGTCCTCTTTTTCAATACTTTTTACAATACTTTCTATCTGGCTCGGCGCATTCTCACAAAACACATTCGCTATTTCCACATAAACCGCCATATTATTATCAAACATGGCCTTGCCTCTCTCGATATTAATATATTGGTGTTTATCTTTCCCTTCCATCTGCATTCTACCATCCATTTCAATAGTGTATTGTAGAATATCCATCCTCCGGCGTCAAACCAATCGTGCTGACTCTCGTATTTAATAAGTGATCATAAACCGTAATGACTAATGGTGAATGAGAGGTACTATGTTCAGCGCCATTTATTATCACTCTGGCATGCACTTGTGTATGCTCTCCCTCTTTTGTCACCTTTCTGTCCACTATTATATCACCCTTTTCTAAAGAAGTATACCATTCATACTCGTCCGCATCAGATTGAAAAAAAATCTGCCTGTCTTTTAAAACGGAGACTCTCTGCTGCAGCGCAGACTCATCGACACCAATCTCAGCAAGTGCCTGCTTTACATTGTCCGACAACAAAGAAAACTCATTCTCCGGATTACTATTTATAATCAAGGTGTAATAGGGATTGTTCAATTTTTTAATATACTCAGCCGCATCTGTTGTTTGCGGCAGAACATATTGATTCAGCTCCTGTGTCCATCGATCCGCATCCTGCTGCCATGTAATATAGTTTATATCTCCTCTCCTGTCCGGGATCTCATAATGCTCCTTCATATAAGTGCCGAGCCATGTCGTATAT
>CAZBRY010000033.1:2343-15773 GCA_964494285.1 uncultured Lachnospiraceae bacterium | reverse complement strand
GGATACCTACGGCGGCTATGCCCGTCACGGCGGCGGCGCTTTTTCCGGTAAGGACTGCACCAAAGTTGACCGTTCGGCGGCCTATGCGGCCAGATATGTTGCTAAGAATCTTGTGGCGGCAGGACTTGCGGATAAATGCGAGATTCAATTGTCCTATGCAATTGGTGTGGCACAGCCTACTTCTATTATGGTGGATACATTTGGGACAGGTAAGCTTTCGGACGAGAAGCTTGTAGAAATCATTCGTGAGAACTTTGATCTGCGTCCGGCAGGCATCATTCAAATGTTAAATTTGCGCCGTCCGATTTACAAGCAGACGGCGGCCTACGGACATTTTGGCCGCAATGACCTAAATCTTCCGTGGGAGGCTCTCGATAAGATCGATGTGTTGAGAAGCTATCTATAGGATTTTATTAATAAAAGAGTTCAAAGTAAAGGCAGGCTGTGGTCTGCCTTTTGTTCTATAGAAAAATATGCTATACTAATCGGAAGAAAGGAAGGAAAGACGGCGATGGCTTTTACGCACCTTCATACCCATACGGAGTACAGTCTTTTGGATGGCTCCAATAAAATCAAAGAATATGTGCAGTGCGTAAAGGAGCTTGGCATGGATGCGGCTGCAATTACCGATCACGGTGTCATGTACGGCGTGATTGACTTTTATCGCGCGGCAAAAGAAGCCGGCATTAAGCCGATCATTGGATGTGAGGTCTATGTCGCGCCGAATTCTCGTTTTGATAAAGAAATTACAGGCGGCGAGGATCGATATTATCATCTTGTGCTACTCGCTGAAAATAATACGGGCTATGCCAATTTGATGAAAATAGTCAGCAAGGGCTTTACGGAGGGCTATTATTACCGCCCACGTGTAGATATGGAAATTCTAAGGGAATATCATGAAGGCGTCATTGCCCTTTCGGCCTGCCTTGCGGGAGAAGTACAGAGTTATATCCAAAAAGGCCTTTATGAGGAAGCAAAAAAAATGGCGCTGAAATATGAATCCTGCTTTGGTGCCGGCAACTATTTTTTAGAGCTGCAGGATCATGGCATTCCAGAGCAGAAGACAGTGAATGCGGCATTGCTGCGGATGAGTCAGGAGCTGAACATTCCGCTTGTAGCGACAAATGATATTCACTATACATATGCAGAGGATGCTGCAGCGCATGATATTCTGCTCTGTATTCAGACCGGGAAAAAGCTGCAGGATGAGAACCGCATGCGCTATGAGGGCGGTCAGTATTATGTGAAGTCCGAGGAGGATATGAAAGCGCTGTTCCCCTATGCGCTGGAGGCACTGGAGAACACCCATAAAATCGCAAAACGCTGTAACGTTGAAATTGAATTTGGTGTGACGAAGCTGCCGCATTTTGATGTGCCCGAGGGCTATACCTCTTGGGAATACTTGAATAAGCTTTGTTTTGACGGACTTGAAAAGCGCTATCCGGAATATGGTGAAGAATTAAAGGAGCGCCTGCATTATGAGCTGGAAACGATTCATAGTATGGGCTTTGTCGATTACTTTTTGATTGTCTGGGACTTTATCCGGTTTGCCAAATCAAACGGGATCGCGGTCGGACCGGGTCGGGGTTCTGCTGCGGGAAGTGTCGTTTCTTATTGTCTGGAAATTACCAATATTGATCCGATCAAATATAATCTGCTTTTTGAACGTTTTTTGAATCCGGAGCGTATTTCCATGCCGGATATCGATATTGACTTCTGCTTCGAGAGAAGGCAGGAGGTCATTGATTATGTTGTAGAGAAATACGGAAAAGAGAAGGTTGTACAGATTGTGACCTTTGGTACGCTTGCTGCGAAGGGCGTGATCCGGGATGTGGGACGGGTTATGGATCTGCCTTACGCCTATGTGGATACAATTGCAAAAATGGTTCCGAACGAGCTGAATATCACATTAGAGCGTGCACTTGAATCCAATCAGGATTTCAAAAATCTGTACGATTCTGATGCGCAGGTAAAAAATTTAATTGATATGTGTAAGCGTTTGGAAGGGTTGCCGCGCCATTCGTCTATGCATGCCGCGGGTGTCGTCATCTGCCCGACGTCCGCAGACGAATTTGTGCCGCTTTCAAGAGGGTCTGACGGTTCTATCACAACACAGTTTGTTATGACGACGATAGAAGAACTGGGCCTGCTGAAAATGGATTTCCTCGGTCTGCGCACACTGACTGTAATCCAGAATGCCGTACGTTTTGTGGAGGAGAACACAGGAACAATTCTCGATATGGATCATGTTGATTTTAACGACAAGGCGGTCTTAGACTCAATCGGTACCGGGCGCACCGACGGCGTATTCCAGCTAGAAAGCGCCGGAATGAAAAGCTTTATGAAGGAGCTGAAGCCACAGAGCCTGGAGGATATCATTGCGGGTATTTCCCTCTACCGTCCGGGACCGATGGAGTTTATTCCGCAGTATATCAAAGGGAAAAATCATACGGGAGAGATTCATTATGACTGCCCGCAGCTTGAACCGATTCTCGCGCCGACCTATGGCTGCATTGTCTATCAGGAGCAGGTCATGCGGATTGTACGCGAACTTGGCGGTTATACACTCGGCCGCAGCGATCTTGTGCGTCGCGCCATGTCAAAGAAAAAGCAGTCGGTTATGATTAAAGAGCGTCAAAACTTTATTTATGGCAACGAAGACGAGGGTGTGCCGGGCTGCGTGAAAAACGGAATCAGTGCAGAGATTGCGAACGGAATCTATGACAGCATGATGGATTTTGCAAAGTATGCCTTTAATAAATCTCATGCAGCTGCCTATGCAGTTGTAGCGTATCAGACGGCTTATTTGAAATATTATTACCCGATCGAATTTATGGCGGCGCTGATGACATCGGTCATCGATAATTCGGGGAAGGTTGCAGAATATATTTATACATGCAAGACGATGGGAATTCAGATACTTCCACCTGACATCAACGAGGGGATGGCGGGATTTTCTGTCTCAAACGGTTGCATTAGGTACGGACTCGCTTCCATCAAAAGCATTGGGTGGCCTGTCATCGAGGCGATCGTTGCGGAGCGTAGGGAGCGTGGAAAGTTCATCAGCTTAAAGGACTTTATTGTCCGTCTTTCAGGAAAAGAGGTCAACAAGCGGACGGTCGAGAGCTTTATCAAATCAGGTGCGCTCGACAGTTTCGGTGGCACAAGAAAGCAGTTTATGAACGTTTATGTCCAGATCATGGAAAGCATCAATCAGGACAAAAAGAACAATATGGCCGGGCAAATTTCCTTATTTGATATTGCGGATGAGGATCAGAAAGAGGAGTTTGAAGTCAGGCTGCCGGAGGTTGGAGAATACAGCAGGGAACTGCTGCTTGGCTTTGAAAAAGAAGTACTCGGCATTTATGTAAGCGGACATCCTCTGCAGGCAGATGAGACGATGTGGAAAAAACATATCACGGCATATACGTCCGATTTTGTGCTGGAGGAAGAGACACAGAGCGTTAAGGTGCAGGATGGTGACAGGGTTACGATCGGTGGACTAATCGAGCATAAGACGATCAAACATACTAAAACGGGGAAGACAATGGCTTTTTTAAATATTGAAGACCTTGTCGGCACGGTAGAGGTGATTGTCTGGCCGGGCGATTACGAGAGAAATGCGAGATGGCTCACGGAGGATTCCAAGGTGTTTATTCAGGGACGTGTCAGCGCTGAGGAAGAAAAGGATGCGAAGCTTATTTGTGAAAGGATTACTCCGTTTGAAAGTATTCCGAAGAAACTATGGATTAAGTTTGAGACGCGCGAGGAGTATTCGGCGCGTGAAGAGGAGCTGCTTCATGCGATCAGCGATTCCGATGGAAGTGATACGGTCGTCGTATATGTAGAGGCGACGAAAGAAATAAAGAATCTGCCAAGAAGCAGAAGTGTACTCGCGGGGCAGGAGCTTCTTACAAAGCTCGGTCAATTGTTTGGTATGGAAAATGTAAAAATTGTGTAATTCTGATTTTGTAAAATCCGATTTTCTAAGATCCAATGCATAATTTTTTATTGAAATACAGGAATAAAAAGGGTAAAATATAGAATATTAATGGTTTGCCGGCCAAATGGCCGGAGCAGGAGGTCTTGATATGACTAATGAAGTAAATACGATCGGCGTGCTGACGAGCGGTGGAGACGCGCCCGGCATGAATGCTGCTATTAGGGCAGTCGTCAGAAAAGCGCTGGCAAATGGGAAAAAGGTAAAGGGTATTCAAAAGGGTTATCAAGGACTTCTAAATGAGGAAATTGTGGATATGGCTCGTCACGACGTATCCGACATTATTCAAAAGGGAGGCACAATTTTGCGCACGGCTCGCTGCGAAGAGTTCAAAACGGAGGAGGGACAGGCGAGAGGCGCACAAATCTGCAAAAAGTATGGTATCGAAGGGCTGGTCGTCATTGGCGGTGACGGTTCTTATAAAGGTGCGCAGGGACTTGCCATGCATGGAATTAATACGATCGGCTTGCCGGGTACTATTGATTTGGATATTGCCTGTACGGACTACACGATCGGATTTGACACAGCTGTCAATACGGCGATGCAGGCAATTGATAAGGTGCGCGACACCTCGTCATCTCACGAACGCTGCAGCATCATTGAAGTAATGGGCAGGAATGCCGGTTACATTGCACTTTGGTGTGGTGTCGCAAACGGCGCGGAGGACATTCTTCTTCCGGAAAAATATGAATTTAAAGAGCAGGAGATTATTAACAACATTACGAATAATAAGAAAAAGGGCAAAACCCATCATATTATTATTAATGCGGAAGGCATCGGGCATTCCACATCGATGGCAAAGAGGATTGAGGCGGCGACCGGCGTTGAAACAAGGGCAACGATCTTGGGTTATATGCAGCGCGGCGGCTCACCGACCTGCAGGGATCGGTTTTACGCTTCGATGATGGGAGCTTACGCTGTCGATCTGCTGTGCGAGGGCAAGACAAATCGGGTCGTTAGCTTTAAGCACGGGGATTATGTGGATTTTGATATTGACGAAGCGCTTGCGATGCAGAAAAAGATTCCGGAATATGAATATCAGGTCAGCCGGATGCTTTCGATTTGATTCTTTTCGGCAGGAAATCAGGAGAGACAATGATTACAAGCATTTCCAATCCTAAAATAAAAAATGTCAGCCGCCTTCTTGAGAGCAGCAAGGCCCGCAGAGAACAGCAGGTATTCGTTGCGGAGGGCATCAAGCTGTTTTGCGAGGCACCTGCGGAACGGATCCGACAGGTGTTTTTGACGGAGACCTGCTATGCGCGGCTGGCAATGAAGGAAAAGCTCGTCGGATTGCCCTATGAGCTTGTCAGCGATGTGGTTTTTAAGCGGATGTCGGACACACAAACACCGCAGGGCATGTTATGTATTATCGAAAAAAGAGAAGATACGCTGCCTGCGCTTTTACAGTCATTATCGGGACAGGCTGTACATATATTAATAGTAGAAGGCGTTCAAGATCCCGGCAATCTTGGGACGATGCTTCGAACCGCGGAGGGAGCCGGTTTTGATTTAATCCTGGCCGATGAAAAGACCGTGGATGTGTACAACCCCAAGGTGATCCGCTCTACGATGGGCTCCATTTTCCGTGTGCCGGTCGTCTATACGGAGCGGCTTGCACAGTCAATTGCAATTTTGAAAGCAGAGAATATTCTATTATATGCGGCTCATCTGCAGGGAGAAAAAGATTTCCGGAATCAGGTTTTTTCTGACCGTATGGCAATTCTGATTGGGAATGAAGGAAACGGACTTAGTGATGAAATCAGTGAACTTGCGGATGTACCCGTTAAAATACCAATGCAGGGGAATGTGGAATCGCTGAATGCGGCGGTGGCGGCGGCCCTGCTCATGTATGAAGCCGTAAGATGCAGCACAGAAAAAGAGCTGTCGAATACAGACTCAAAAGAGAAACGGAGAGTAGGCAAATGAAACTTGGGTTTATCGGATTGGGAAATATGGCGGGAGCCATGATTGGTGGGATTACGGCAAAGCAGCTCGTGTCCGCCAAAGATATGATCGGCTTTGACCCCGGAGAAGAAAAGCAGGATCAGGCACGGAAACAATTTCAGATAGCGGTCGCCGTCGATAACCGCATGGTAGCGCAGCAAGCCGACATTATTATTTTGGCCGTAAAGCCGCAGTTATACGAAGATGTGATTGGGGAAATGAAAGATTTTATCAATCCCTCACAGATCATTATTTCGATTGCGCCCGGAAAGACGCTTAAATGGCTGACGGGGCAGTTTGGAAAAGAATTAAAGCTCGTTCGATGTATGCCGAATACGCCGGCGCTTGTCGGCGAAGGCTGTACGGGCGTATGCCGGAACGGGGCTGTGGCGGAAGATGAATTTGCGACGATATTGTCACTCTTGGATGGCTTCGGGAAAACCTATGCTGTCGAGGAAAAACAGATGGATGCGGTCGTCGCTGTCAGCGGCAGTTCTCCGGCCTATGTGTTTATGCTCATTGAGGCGATGGCTGACGCTGCCGTAGCGGAAGGACTTCCGCGCGCGCAGGCGTATCAATTTGCCGCGCAGGCCGTATACGGAAGCGCGAAAATGGTATTAGAAACAGGAAAGCACCCTGCCGAGCTGAAGGATATGATTTGCTCACCGGGCGGGACGACGATTGAGGCTGTTGCAGCCTTGGAAGAACGAGGATTCCGTTCTTCTATTATAGAAGCGATGCGCATTTGTGCGGACAAATCCAGAACGATGTAATTACAAAAGGGTAATGACAAAAGAGAGTATTTTATTTGACAAATAGGAAAAGCTCTGCTAAAATACATCTTATGTAACAAATTTGTAATGAATCCGTAATGGAGGTTGAAATGAAACTGAAAAACAAAATGCATGCTTGTTTGATGGCAGCGGTTGCGTCAGCGACGGTTATCATCGGGACATGGGGGAGTATGCAGTATGTTTTTGCACAGGAAGGAAGTTATCTGGATTCTTTGAATGCGGGTGCGGCAAGATCAACGGCAGCCGATACGACTGTAAAGAGCGCCAAAGCTTCTATTAGTGCAAACACACAGGGTGGTCAGTCTTCTGTCAGCAGTGAGACGGTAAATTCTACAATTGACACAGTTACCGGAGAAAAAATTGAAATTAAGATAAGTCCAGAGACGCCTGAAGAACAAGAGACGGTGGATACGGAGCAGAAAATAGCCGGAATTTCTTATGACAGGCTTGTTATGGCAAATGTGGAAGAAGCGGTCAATGTCAGATCAGAGGCATCTGAAAATGCACAGCTGATTGGCAAGCTTTATAAAGAATGTGCAGGCGAAATCCTGGAAAAGGGTTCAGGATGGACAAAGATAAAGACAGGTGAATTAACAGGTTGGGTAAAGAATGAGTATCTTCTTTTTGGGTCGGAAGCGCAGAAGCTTGCCGAGTCAGTCGTTGTAAGAACGGCAATATCCAAGACAGAAAGCCTGCGAGTCAGAAAAGAGCCAAACGAAAGTGCTGGAGTCTATGGTCTGTTGGCGCTGGGCGATGAAATTGAAGCGATGGAAGAGCTCGGAGATTGGGTTTCCGTACAGTATTCGGACGGTACGCTGGGTTATGTGGCGAGTCGCTTTGTGACGATTTCTGACGAACTCGGCAAGGGTGAGACAGTCGAAGTCATCGAGGCCAGAGAAGAAGCGGAAAAGGAAGCGGCAAAGAAGGCTGCACAGGAGGCTTCTGAGAAGCGTGCGGCAGTTGAGGCTTTAAGGACGACGGAAACGACACAGACAAACAATGGTGCAATTACCGGAGATGTCAATGATGTGCTGTTGCTTGCCGCCCTGATACAGAGCGAAGCGGGTCACGAGTGTTATGAAGGGCAGGTTTCAGTCGGAACGGTTGTTATGAACCGTCTGCGTACCGGCAAATATGGATACAGCATGTATTCCGTTATTTATGCGAAGGGTCAGTTTGGACCCGCAGCCAGTGGTATTGTGGCTAATATTTATGCGCAGGGACCGAAGGCGACGTGCATTGCGGCCGCACAGGAAGCGATGAACGGGACCTCCTATATTGGAGCTGCTACAAAGTTCCGGAATATCAGATCCGGCTATACCGGGATTGTAATCGGGAACCATGTGTTCTGGTAAATAACAGAGAAATTAACTGAGAAGGAGTCTGCGCTGCAGACTCTTTTTTAAATAGCATTGTAAAAAATAGCGAGTTATAGTAAACTAAAAAGGTATTCTTTTAGAGGAAAGGAGAATCGTTATGGGAATGGACGCTCTTGTTTGGCTTGGTGTACTGATTCTGATGCTTGTCATTGAAATCGTTACGCTCGGACTTGCGACAATCTGGTTTGCGGGCGGCGCTCTCGTTGCATTTATTGCGGCAATGCTCGGTGCTAAGATGGTGGTACAGATTATTCTGTTTTTCGCCGTATCCATTGTGCTTTTGCTTGTAACAAGACCGATTGCCGTGAAATATTTCAATAAGGACAGGATCAAGACGAATGCGGAAAGCCTGATCGGCTCGGATGCGATTGTAATCGGTGAGATTGATAATTTGCAGGGGATCGGGCAGGTGACGATCGGCGGGCAGGAATGGTCCGCGAGATCAGGAAATGAAAAAATCAAGTATCCGGTCGGCAGTGTTGTAAAAGTAATTGACATCAAAGGTGTAAAGGTTGTTGTAGAAGAAAAGGAGAGTTAATTATGGCAGCGATTATTATTTTACTTATATTGATTGTACTTGTTTTATCTTCCTGCATTAAAATTGTACCACAGGCAAATGCATTTGTAGTGGAGCGTCTTGGCGGATATCAGGCGACCTGGTCGGTGGGTCTTCATTTTAAGGTACCCTTTATTGACAGGGTAGCGAAAAGGGTATTGCTCAAGGAGCAGGTTGCAGATTTTGCACCGCAGCCCGTTATTACGAAGGATAATGTTACGATGCGGATTGATACGGTTGTTTTTTATCAGATCACGGATTCGAAGCTGTTTGCCTATGGTGTGGAAAACCCGATTATGGCAATCGAAAATCTTTCTGCGACGACATTGAGAAATATTATCGGAGATCTTGAGCTTGACCAGACGCTTACCTCCAGGGAGACAATTAACACAAAAATGCGCGCGTCCCTTGACGTGGCGACAGATCCATGGGGCATTAAAGTGAATCGGGTGGAGCTTAAAAACATTGTTCCTCCTGCCGAAATTCAAAACGCGATGGAGCGCCAGATGAAGGCGGAGCGTGAGAGGCGTGAGGCCGTTACGAGAGCCGAGGGCGAGAAAAGGGCGAACATCCTCGTGGCAGAGGGTAAGAAGGAGTCTGCGATTTTAAGTGCAGAGGCCGAAAAGGAGGCCGCGATTCTCAGAGCGGAGGCAGAAAAGGAAAAGATGATCCGTGAGGCAGAGGGTGAAGCGGAAGCAATCTTAAAGATACAGAAGGCGACAGCAGACGGTATTCGTTTTCTAAAGGAAGCCGGTGCTGATGAAGCGGTACTGCGCATTAAGAGTCTGGAAGCATTTGAGAAGGCAGCAAACGGGCAGGCTACGAAGCTGATTATTCCCTCTGATATTCAGGGATTAGCGGGACTTGCGGGTTCCTTAAAAGAAGTATTAAAGTAAAATAGCTTGGGGGATCATATGAGTTTAAAAGGACGAAGTTTTCTGACGCTGAAGGATTTTACAAAAGGAGAAATTAACGAATTTCTTGATCTTGCGTCAGAACTAAAGGATAAAAAGAAAAAGGGAATTTTTGATAAAAATTATAAAGGGAAAAATATTGCGCTCATATTTGAAAAGACCAGTACGAGGACGCGTTGTGCGTTTGAGGTTGCCGCGCATGATATGGAAATGGGCACGACCTATCTTGATCCCAAAAGTTCTCAGATTGGGAAAAAGGAGAGCATTGCGGATACGGCAAGGGTACTCGGCAGGATGTATGACGGGATTGAGTACCGCGGTTACGGACAGGAAATCGTCGAGGAGCTTGCGAAGCATGCCGGTGTTCCGGTATGGAACGGCCTGACGAATGAATATCATCCGACGCAGATGTTGGCGGACCTTTTGACGATCAGAGAGCATTTAGGCTCGCTCGAGGGTAAAAAGCTTGTTTACATGGGAGACGCCAGGTATAACATGGGCAATTCTCTTATGATCGCATGTAGCAAGATGGGGATGCATTTTGTGGCGGCGGCCCCCAAAAAGTATTTCCCTAATGCCGCTTTGATAGAAGAATGCCGGGCATTTGCAGAGGAAAGCGGTGCGACACTTGCCTTTGAGGAGGATGCCATGAAGGCTGTGAAGGATGCGGATGTCATTTATACGGATGTCTGGGTATCCATGGGCGAACCGGATGAAGTATGGGAAGAGCGCATTCGTGAACTGACGCCTTATAAGGTGACGATGGACATTATGGGGGAGGCAAAGAATACGGCCATTTTCCTGCATTGCCTGCCTGCATTCCATGATTTAAAGACGGAAATCGGCAGGGAGATGGGGGAACGCTTTCGCCTTCAGGACATGGAGGTTACCGACGAGGTGTTTGAAAAATATGCATCGGTCGTTTTCGACGAGGCAGAGAACCGTATGCACACGATTAAGGCGGTTATGGCGGCTACCTTGGGCTGATTGGAATCGTAAATGAAAAAAGAGACAAAAGCATATATCAAAAATGTTGTGAAAAATGAATTTATTTTTATAGACCTGATCAATGTGGTTTTAGGGATTGCGATCCTTGTGCTGGCTGCCCTGTCTTTGTTTGACAGCGGCAGCATGCTCAGGTTTGCGGTCATGTTTACTTTGGGCACCGTTTTGATGGCATTAAACGGCTATAAATGTTTACGTAAAAAATCCGTTTTAGGTGTTATTTATGGTATCTTTATGCTAGTGACGGCCATGGCTGCGGTAATTACCTTTCGCATACAGCGGTGAAGGCATACCGGTACAAGGGAAATAGGGGTATTGGATATGATTGAAGACGGGCGGATCGTATTATGCGGTGCAAACGCATATGAGAAAAAATATTATTTTAATGAATTATTTCAAGGATTGCCGGAGTCCGTTAAGGAGGATATCCATATCATCTGCGTACTGTTTACGGAGGAGGTCGGCGGGGTCTTCACAATGGTATTTGAAGAGGATGGCACGCTCAATCTCAAGACAGATGCGGAGGAGGGTGATCTGCTGTATGATGAGATCAGCAGCGGATTGCTTGTAAAGGAGATTCTTAGGAAAAAGCAGGAGCTGTTCGAATCCCTGATGTTATATTATAAGGTATTTGTGCTAAAGCAGAATGGCGGAGAATTGTTGGAGGAATGGGAATGATGTTTCTGGCGATTGATGTTGGCAATACGGATATAACGGTAGGTGTTTATGAAGGAACGAATCTTGCGGCTACGTTTCGAATCACAACAACGATTCCGCGTACATCCGATGAATATGGCTTAGTGCTGACCGAACTGATCAGCAAGCAGGAAATCGAGGTTGGGAAAATCGAAGGGGCAATTGTGGCGAGTGTTGTTCCGAATATTATGCATTCCCTGAGAAACGCAATTATCAAGTATTTGCACTGTGAACCGCTGATTGTCGGGCCAGGCATCAAGACCGGAATCCGGATTGACAATCCAAATCCGAAGGAAATCGGTGCGGATCGGATCGTGGATATTGTGGCGGCTTATGAGTTATACGGCGGACCGGCACTCGTGCTCGACTTTGGGACGGCGACGACGTATGATCTGATTACGGAGGACGGCAGATTTCATATTGGCATTACAGCACCGGGTATTCGCATTTCTGCAAAGGCATTGTGGGAGGATACGGCAAAGCTTCCTGAAATTGAAATTAAAAAACCAAAGTCAATTCTTGCGCAGGATACCATATGGAGCATGCAGGCCGGGCTTGTATACGGGCAGATCGGCCAGACCGAGTATATTATCAAACGGGTAAAAAAAGAAACGGGCTATAAAAATCTGAAGGTGATCGCGACAGGCGGGCTTGGCAGGATCATTGCCGATGAGACAAAAGAGATCAATGTATACAACAGCAAGCTGACCTTGGAAGGATTACGAATTTTATATGATAAAAATAGGTAATGTGTCGTTAAATAACCGATGGGTATTGGCCCCGATGGCAGGAGTAACCGACCTGCCATTTCGCTTGCTGTGCAAGGAGCAGGGCGCAGGTCTTTTGTGCATGGAAATGATCAGCGCCAAAGCAATCTACTATAACAGCAAAAATACAAAGGAACTGCTCGAAATCCGCAAAGAGGAGTCGCCGGTCTCCTTACAGCTTTTTGGCCGCGATCCGGATATTATGAGCGAAATGGCAAAACGAATTGAGGAGCGGCCGTTTGATTTGCTTGACATCAATATGGGCTGCCCGGTGCCAAAGGTCGTTAATAACGGCGAGGGCTCGGCGCTGATGAAGGAACCGCAGCTTGTGGGCGAAATCATAGAGCGTATTGTGAAAGCGATCCAAAAGCCCGTGACGGTCAAAATCAGACGCGGTTTTGACGAAGCGCACTGCAATGCGGTGGAAATTGCAAAAATTGCGCAGGAAAGTGGCGCGTCGGCCGTGACGGTTCATGGAAGGACGCGGGAGCAATTTTACTCCGGTAAGGCGGATTGGAACATCATTCAACAGGTAAAAGAGGCGGTGAAGATACCGGTCATCGGAAACGGAGATGTGACGGGCTTTGAAACGGCGGAGGCGATGCGAAAGCAGACAGGCTGTGACGGTGTCATGGTCGGACGCGCCTGTCGGGGAAATCCATGGATTTTTAAAGAATTGAATGCAAAAGCGGCGGGCAGGCACTATGAAGCGCCGTCAATAGAAGAAATTAAACAGACGATCGTCCGGCATGGCGAACAGCTTCTTGATTTTAAAGGGGAATATATTGGCATCCGTGAAATGAGAAAGCATGCCGCCTGGTACACAGCCGGCTTTCCGCACTCCTCACAGCTTCGCGGAAGATTAAATGAAATAGAAACCATGCGGCAGTTAAGGGAACTGCTATATGAGGAATGGAAAGAAAACTGATTGCATATACTTTCGTATGGAAGATATCAAAATTGCATGGATTGAATTGCATACGGAACCGGTCAGACCCGACTTCCCTTTTTTTCAAAAGCTACGGCTGAAACATAAAATAAAACATGCGGTTAAAAGAACTGAATATCGGGAAAAACGGTTTTTAGGAGGGGATCACCCTGTGCTTGTCCTTCCTTTTATAGAAAAGGAGTTGCCCTATCTGACCTCCGAGGAGGCGGCGGATCTTTTAAACAGGCTTTCCGAAAGCAGCAGAATCGACTGTTTCTTCGTTTCGGGTCCCTTTTTCACCATGACGTCGAGTGCGTTACTGCACTTTCACTGGGTATCCGCCCGGACGCTTTCCTATTTACAAAGGGAAGAATTGCTTTTGCTTTGCAGCCGGCGGCTTGGAATTCGACGGGAAGAACTGAAAGTTGTTTTGGTAGAGAGTTA
>CAZBRY010000033.1:0-2333 GCA_964494285.1 uncultured Lachnospiraceae bacterium | reverse complement strand
GGCGGCAGAAAGCATGAGGAGAGCATAACCGAGGATTTTAAAAGAGAGCGAATTCTTGTCATACAGTGGATACTGAAAATGCTGTACGGTCATGTGAATTATTTGAGCGTTTTGACATGGCAGGAGGATTCTTATTTAGATTTGGCAGAACAGATTTTTGAGGATAATGGTCTGCTCATCCATTTGACCCAAACCCTCCCGCAGGATGCCAGGCTCCTCATAGATGTATCTGGTGAGATCTACTTTAATTACCGGGAAATTCCAAAGAAAATTGCCTATATTTCTTTCTTTGCGGACAGGGAAAAGGAAAGGATTTTGGGGGCAAAAAGAAAGGATATAATAACCTTGACATAAAAAGTAAGGATGGGGTATAATGCCATTAATTGTTTAGTGGCGGATGAAAAAATAAGAGAAAATAAATGCTGTAAAGAATCAGCAATTAAGTAAAAAGAGGAAGGATGCAGAAATGGAAGAAAAGAAAAATATACTGACTTATGAGGGATTGAAAAAGCTGGAGGAGGAGCTTCATGACCTTAAGGTAGTGAAGAGATCGGAAGTGGCTCAGAAAATCAAAGAAGCGAGAGAACAGGGCGACTTATCTGAGAATGCGGAGTACGACGCGGCTAAAGATGAACAACGGGATATCGAGACGAGAATCGAAGAGATCGAGAAGATTTTGAAAAATGCCGAAGTCGTTTTAGAAGAGGAAATTGATACTGAGAAAATCGGCGTCGGCTGCAAGGTAAAAATATTTGATAAAGAGCTCAAACAGGAATTGGAATATAAGATTGTAGGCTCCACGGAGGCAAATAGCCTGAAAGGGAAAATTTCCAACGAATCGCCGGTCGGCAAGGCTCTGATTGGCATGAAAAAGGGCAGTACGATCAGTGTAGAGACGCAGGTCGGGATATTAAAATATAAGGTGCTGGAGATCGACCGGTCAAACTAGGAAGATGGTTTTGCGTAAGATACAAATAGAGGAGAAAAAAAGTGAGCAGTGAGAATCAGGAGAACCAAAATAGACAAGTAAAGGAGCAGGACGTCAATCAACTTTTGCAGGTAAAGCGAGAAAAGCTCGCAAACCTACAGGCGGAGGGAAAGGATCCCTTTCAGATTACAAAATATGATGTGACGATCCATAGCCAGGAAATCAAGGACAGCTTTGAGGAGCTTGAGGGCAAGGAGGTCAGTATCGCCGGCCGCATGATGTTAAAGCGCATCATGGGCAAAGCATCTTTCTGCAACGTTTCTGATTTGAAAGGAAATATTCAAGTATATGTGGCAAGAGATGCGATTGGTGAAGAACCGTACGCTGCTTTTAAGAAATTTGACGTCGGCGATATCATCGGCGTGAAGGGAGCAGTCTTCAAAACGCAGAAGGGCGAAATCTCCGTACATGCCGCTGATGTCGTGCTGCTTTCCAAGAGTTTGCAGATCCTCCCCGAAAAGTTCCACGGTCTGACGAATACCGATTTGCGTTATCGCCAGCGGTATGTGGATTTAATTATGAACGAGGAGGTAAAGGATACCTTCGTGAAGCGTTCGCAGATTATTAGCTCGATTCGCCGCTATTTGGACGGACAGGGTTTCCTTGAGGTAGAGACCCCAATGCTCGTAACAAACGCGGGCGGTGCCTCGGCAAGACCCTTTGAGACGCATTACAATGCGCTGGATGAGGATATCAAGCTACGCATTTCCCTCGAATTATATTTAAAGAGGCTGATTGTGGGCGGCTTAGAGCGCGTATACGAAATCGGACGCGTATTCCGCAATGAAGGACTGGATACCAGACACAATCCCGAGTTTACGCTGATGGAGCTTTATCAGGCGTATACCGATTATAATGGCATGATGGATCTGACGGAGAACATGTTCCGCCATGTGGCGCAGGAAGTATGCGGCACGACGACGGTTCCTTACGGCGACGTGGAAATTGATCTTGGAATGCCATTTAAGAGGATCACGATGATCGACGCCGTCAAAGAACATACCGGCATCGATTTTGACGAAGTAAAGGACACCGCGGAAGCGAAAAAGCTTGCGGACGAGCGTGAACTTCATTATGAAGCCCGCCATGAAAAGGGCGATATCCTAAACCTGTTTTTCGAGGAATATGTCGAGGAACACCTTGTGCAGCCCACCTTTGTCATGGATCATCCGGTTGAGATTTCTCCCCTCACGAAGAGAAAGCCGGACAAGCCCGACTATGTGGAGCGTTTCGAGCTGTTCATCACGGGCCGCGAAATGTGCAACGCTTACTCCGAGCTAAACGACCCGCTCGACCAGCGGGAGCGCTTTCAGGCACAGGAAGCGCTGCTCGCGCAGGGCGATGA
>CAZBRY010000032.1:14948-15850 GCA_964494285.1 uncultured Lachnospiraceae bacterium | reverse complement strand
TCATTTTACTTGACAAAAATGCAAATGAGTAATAATATTTTGATTGTCAAATAGTTTGAGTATCAAATAATTTGAAACTCAAACAAAATACGACAAACAATGAGAAATGCAAGTAAAAAGTAAAAAATTGAAAAAGCAAAAGGAGACGGAATATGTTGGAGAAATTGAAAGAGATTATAAAAGAGCAATTGAATGCGGAAACGGAAATTACGGAGACAACGTCCTTCAAGGAGGATTTGGGAGCGGATTCCCTTGACCTTTTTGAGCTCGTGATGGCGATGGAGGAAGAGTTTGGAATAGAAATACCGCCCGAGGATTTGGAACAGATTTTGACTGTTGGTAATATTATCAGCTATTTAAAGGAACACGGCGTGGAGGAATAGGCAAAAAACGATGAAGACGAGAATTACGGAGCTGTTGGGAATCGAAGAACCGATCATTCAGGGCGGTATGGCGTGGGTGGCCGAGCACCGGCTGGCAGCCGCCGTATCTGAGGCGGGAGGTCTTGGGCTGATTGGTGCGGCAAGCGCACCGCCGGAAGTGGTGCGGGAAGAAATCCGAAAGGTAAAAGAACTAACAAAAAAGCCTTTTGGTGTTAATGTCATGCTGATGAACCCAAATGCGGACGAGGTTGCAAAAATCGTCATGGAAGAGGGCGTGCCTGTCGTGACGACGGGGGCGGGCAATCCGGCAAAGCTGCTTCCCATTTGGAAGGAAGCCGGGATCCGGGTTATTCCGGTTGTGGCAAGCGTTGCGATGGCAAGACTGATGGAAAAGGCCGGAGCGGACGCCGTTGTTGCGGAGGGAATGGAGTCCGGCGGGCATATCGGTGCGGCGACGACGATGACACTTGTACCGCAGGTGGTGGATGCTGTGACGATTCCGGTCATTGCGGCGGGCGG
>CAZBRY010000032.1:8091-14938 GCA_964494285.1 uncultured Lachnospiraceae bacterium | reverse complement strand
CCAAATTTCAAGGAACGGATTTGTAAGGCAAAGGACATCGATTCCGAGGTGACCGGCAGAAGTACGGGACATCCGATTCGTGTGCTGCGCAACCAGATGACAAAGGAATATCTGCGTATGGAGAAGGAAGGCATGCCGTTTGAAGAGCTGGAACGGCTGACCCTGGGTTCGTTGAAAAAGGCGGTCATTGATGGAGACATAAAAAACGGAAGCCTGATGGCCGGGCAGATAGCAGGTCTGATCAAGGAAGAGAAAACATGCCGGGAAATAATACGAGAAATCATAAGCGAAGCAGAAACGCTGTTAAAGTGTTAAGGAGGAGTCATGGGGAAAATCGGTTATCTGTTTCCGGGACAGGGAACACAATATATCGGAATGGGAAAGGACTTCTATGACAGCTTTGCGGTGTGCAGGGAGGTCTTTGCGCTCTCATCTAAAACGACAGGACTTTCTATGGAGGAGCTTTGCTTTGCAGAAAATGAAAAGCTGCCTATTACGGAATATACGCAAATTGCCATTCTGACAGTTGAGGCTGCCATTTTGAAGGCAATGGAGGAAAAAGGACTGCGGCCGGATTATACAGCGGGTCTCAGCCTTGGAGAATATGGAGCGCTCGTCGCATCTAAGGTACTTCATCTAAACGATGCATTCCGACTTGTGAGAAGACGCGGCATATTTATGCAGGAGGCGGTTCCGATGGGTGGCGCGATGTCGGCGGTACTCGGTATGGAGGCGAAAATAATTGAAGTGGTTTGTAAGGAAACGCCGGGACTTGTTTCGGTGGCAAATTATAACTGCCCGGGTCAGATCGTCATCACAGGCGAGGAAGGTGCAGTAAAGGCAGCTTCGGAGCGACTGTTGCAGGAGGGCGCAAAGCGAGTTCTACCGTTAAATGTGAGCGGCCCATTTCATTCCAAGATGCTGGAAGGCGCAGGAGGAAGACTTTCAGAGGAGCTCGCCGTAACGCCGATCCATGAAATTGAAATTCCATACGTGTCAAATGTGACAGCAGAACTTGTAACAGATGTGGGTATGGTGCGCGGACTTTTAATGCGTCAAATTTTTTCGCCGGTGCGTTGGCAGCAGAGTATAGAACGTTTGCTTACAGAGGGTGTGACGGAGTTTGTGGAAATTGGTCCGGGGAAAACTTTGAGCGGATTTATGAAAAAAATTGACAAAGAGGCAGTGGTATTTCATATTGAAAAACCGGAGGATTTAGAAAACTATGTTAACAGGTAAAATTGCGCTCGTAACGGGCGCCGGCAGGGGGATCGGCAGACAGATCGCCAAAACGCTTGCGGGAGCGGGCGCTTATGTTTATGTAAATTATTGTGGTTCTAAGGAGCGGGCAGAGGAAGCGGTAAAGGAAATTGAAGCGGCGGGCGGCAGTGCACAGAGCATCCGATGTGACGTTGCGGATTTTGAAGCGGTAGGACAGATGATGAAGCAGATTATAGAAGAACAGGGCAGACTGGATATTCTGGTAAATAATGCAGGAATTACGAAGGATAATCTTTTGATGAAAATGTCAGAGGAGGAATTTGATCGGGTGCTCGCAACAAATCTAAAAGGGGCGTTCCATACAATCCGTCATGCCTCCCGGTATTTGATCAAGCAGCGCTGCGGAAAGATTGTCAATCTCTCTTCTGTATCGGGTGTGCTTGGAAATGCGGGGCAGGCAAATTATAGCGCATCGAAGGCGGGCATTATCGGATTGACGAAGAGTGCGGCGCGGGAGCTGGCTGCAAGAGGAATTAACGTCAATGCCGTGGCCCCCGGTTATATTGATACAGAGATGACCGCGTGCTTGTCCGATGCGGTGAAGGAGCGGACGCTGTCGCAAATACCGCTTGGCAGGACGGGAAATGTGGCGGATATTGCAAATGCCGTATTGTTTTTAGTTTCGGAGCAGGCAGCATATATCACCGGGCAGGTGTTGAGTGTGGACGGCGGAATGGCAATTTAGTGAGTGGAATGGCTTTGGTGAATAAAGAATCAACATGCCGGCATCCGGCACAGAAGGAGGTTTTTATGAAACGGAGAGTCGTAGTGACAGGACTTGGCGCGATTACCCCGATTGGTTTGCATGTAGGAGAATTTTGGGCTTCAGTCAAAGAAAAAAAACTGGGCTTTGATGTGATTACGCATTTTGATGCGACAGATTATAAATGCCGTCTGGCCGCTGAGGTGAAGGGCTTTGATGCGAGAAATTATATGGATTTCAAATCGGCAAAGCGGATGGAACTTTTTAGCCAATATGCTGTGGCGGCCGCAAGGGAAGCGGTTTTGGATGCGGCGCTGGAAATGGAAAAAGAGGATGCCTACCGTGCGGGCTGTGCGATTGGTTCGGGAATCGGCAGCTTGCAGGCGATGGAACGGGAACATGAAAAACTAATTGAAAAGGGTCCGAATAAGCTCAATCCACTGCTGATTCCGTTGATGATATCAAATATGGCGGCCGGGAATGTTTCGATCGCACATGGATTAAAAGGAAAAAGCATTAACGTTGTAACAGCGTGTGCGGCGGGAACGAACTGCATCGGAGAGGCGTTTCGCACAATTCAATATGGGGATGCGGATGTCATGCTTGCAGGCGGAACTGAGAGCAGTGTAACCCCGGTTGGTATTGCGGGCTTTACGGCGTTGACAGCACTGTCCGCAGAGTCGGATCCTGCGCGTTGCTCTTTGCCGTTTGATAAAAACAGAAGCGGCTTTGTTATGGGTGAGGGCGCCGCAATCGTCGTATTGGAGGAATTGGAACACGCAAAAAGGCGAGGAGCAAGAATTTATGCGGAATTGACGGGCTATGGCTGTTCTTCCGATGCTTACCACATTACTTCCCCTGCGGAAGACGGACAAGGTGCGGCGCGTGCAATGCAGAATGCGATGGAAGATGCCGGCGTCAGGCGGGAAGAAATATTTTACATCAATGCACATGGGACAGCGACGCATCATAACGATTTGTTTGAGACGCGCGCGATCAAGCTGGCTTTTGGCGAACATGCTTATCAGATGCGCATCAATTCGACGAAATCCATGATCGGGCATCTGCTTGGAGCCGCGGGAGCCATTGAATTTGTGACGTGCGTAAAAGAAATTGAGGAAGGCTATCTTCATGCGACGGCAGGCTATACAACACCGGATGAGGAAATGGATCTGAATTATTGCAGGGAAGCCTATGAGGGAAAGATTAGACATGCTCTTTCCAATTCACTAGGTTTCGGCGGGCATAATGCTTCGCTGCTTTTGTCAAGCTACGGGGAGGACAGATCATGACACTGAACACGAAACAAATTATGGAAATCATTCCGCACAGGCAGCCATTTATGCTGCTGGATACGGTGGAGGAGCTGGAAGCCGGAAAACGGGTCATTGCAAAAAAATGTGTAAGCTATCAGGAACCTTATTTTGCGGGACATTTTCCGCAGGAGCCGGTGATGCCGGGCGTACTAATTATAGAAGCGATGGCGCAGGCCGGTGCGGTGGCAATGCTTTCCCTTGAGGAAATGAAAGGAAAGACCGCCTATTTTGCAGGAATTCAGTCCGCAAAATTTAAGAAAAAGGTAGTTCCGGGGGATGTGCTCCTATTGGAAATGGAAATCGTAAAAGTGAAGGGGCCGATTGGAATCGGACGCGGAACGGCAAAGGTAGACGGAAAGCTCGCAGTAAGCGCAGAGCTTATGTTTGCGATTGGAGTTTGAATGACTGCCGGATTCGTCTATAAAAGGAGAACACTATGTGGGCTGTAAAGCGGAGCAGAAAGAAATATTATACGTTAAGAAGCCTAACGGCGGTTTCAGAACCTGCCACGGAGGAGAGCGACAGTACGCCCCAAAAGGATGCGCAGGAACGGACAGCGAGGGAGGTCTTTGGATCTGATGATGACAGGCTCGTATGTAAATCGTGTAAAGCATCCCTGTCCAAACAAGAAACGGTTGCAAATAAATATGTATGCAGAAAATGCGGCTATCATTTTAGGGTGCGGACGAATAACCGGATCAAAATGATCGCCGATGCGGACACATTTGAGGAATGGTTTGCGGATATCGAACAGAAAAATCCGTTGGAATTTCCAGGTTATCTGGACAAACTGAAAGAAACGCGGGAAAAGACCGGACAAACGGAAGGCGTGACGGTAGGCTATGCCAGGATTCAGGGCGAGCCGGTCGTACTTGGCGTCTGCGACGCCCGCTTTTTGATGGGAAGCATGGGAAGCGTCTACGGTGAGAAAATTACAAGGGCGGTCGAGCAGGCAACAGAGCTTCGTCTGCCGATCATTCTTTTCTGCTGCTCGGGCGGTGCCAGGATGCAGGAAGGCATTTTGTCGCTGATGCAGATGGAGAAGACGGCGGCGGCGATCAAACGGCACAGTGATGCGGGGCTGTTGTATATACCGGTACTGACCGACCCGACGACGGGCGGCGTGACGGCGAGCTTTGCGATGCTCGGCGATATCATTCTTGCGGAGCCGGAAGCTCTGATCGGATTTGCGGGACCGCGCGTGATCGAGAAGACGATTGGGGAAAAGCTGCCGGAAGGGTTCCAGAGCGCGGAGTTCCAATTGGAGCACGGCTTTGTCGATGCGGTTGTGGAACGTAAGGATTTGAGGGATACGCTGTATCGCCTCGTCAAGTTCTATCATCATATTACGAGCTTCCGCGCTTTTTTGCCGGGGAAGGCGGATCATGCAGGGCCGGATGAACGAGCGCGGGAGAGAGAGGCAAAGGCGGCGAGCAAAAGCGCATGGGAACGGGTAAAGGCCGCACGGCGGATAGACAGACCCGCTGCCTCCGATTATATTGAACTGATTTTTGATGATTTCTTTGAATTGCACGGAGACCGGTATTACCGGGATGACCCGGCAGTGATCGGCGGAGCCGCCTATTTGGACGGACAGCCGGTAACGGTGATTGGGATACAAAAGGGAAAAGATATTGCGGAATGCAAACGGCGCAATTACGGCATGTGCTCGCCGGAAGGCTACCGGAAGGCGCTGCGCCTGATGAAACTGGCGGAGAAATTCCACCATCCGGTCATTACCTTTGTGAATACGTCCGGCGCTTTCTGCGGAAAGGAAGCGGAGGAAACCGGGCAGGGAGAAGCGATTGCCCGCAATCTTTATGAAATGTCCGCCTTAAAGGTGCCTGTCATCTGCGTGATGATCGGAGAGGGCGGCAGCGGCGGCGCGTTGGCGCTTGCGGTCGGCAATGAGGTGTGGATGATGGAGAACGCGACTTATTCGATTCTTTCACCAGAGGGCTTTGCATCCATTTTGTGGAAAGATGCCGACAGGGCCGCGGAGGCTGCCGAGGTCATGCGGCTGACGGCCGAAGACTTAAAACGACTGCAGATCATAGATAAGATCATACCGGAATACGGCGGCGCAGATGCGGTGACGCTGCCTTCCATTGCAATGTTTTTAAAGCGAAATCTCAAGGAATACCTCAACCGGAGCGCTTGTGAGGAAAACAAGGATTATGCCGATGAACGATATAAAAGGTTTCGAAAATTTTAACTGATGGAGGATGGGATGACAGGAAGAATATGCGGAACAGGGAGCTGCCTTCCAAGGCTTCGTGTGACAAACGACGATTTGAGCAGATACATGGATACGCCGGATGAATGGATCAAAAGCCGGACCGGAATCGAGGCGCGGCATCTTGCAGTCGAGGAAACGACGACGGGCATGTCCGTCCATGCGGCGAAAGAGGCGATGGAAGAGGCGGGCGTTTTGCCGCAGGAGCTGGAGCTGATTATCGCGGCGACGGTCACGCCGGATTATTTGTTTCCGTATCTTTCGGGAGAGGTGCAGCGGGAGCTTGGCGCGGTCAATGCCGTCGCTTTTGATATCGGGGCTGCCTGCTCCGGCTTTGTGTTTGCTATGGGTGTGGCCTATGCTTATCTGAAATCAGGGCTTTATAAAAATGCGCTGATCCTTGGCGCGGAGACGCTTTCTAAAATTATGGACTGGAACGACCGCTCGACCTGCGTTTTATTTGGCGACGGCGCGGGCGCTGCGGTGCTGAAGGCGGACGAGCAGGGAATTCTAAGTATTGCTCAGGGTTCAGACGGAGCAAAGGGAATGGTGCTTTCCTGTAAGGGAAGGGCACTGTACAATCCGTTTTTGTCGCAGAAGCAGAGCATATCCGAGCTTTCTTATGTGCAGATGAACGGGCAGGAGGTCTATAAGTTTGCGGTCAAAACGGTGCCGGCCTGTATCGGGGAGGCGCTTGAGGAGGCGGACCTTAAAGCGGAGGATGTGAAGCTGTTCGTGCTACATCAGGCAAATTACCGGATCATCGAGGCTGTCGCAAAGCGTTTGAATCAGCCAATGGAGAAATTTCCGACGTGCCTGCAGGAGTGTGGGAACATTTCGGCGGCGAGTGTGCCGATTTTGCTTGATAAAATAAATCAAGATGGTAAACTAAAAAGAGGAGATATAATCGTGCTTGCAGGATTTGGCGCCGGGCTTACGTGGGGAGCCTGTGTTTTGACATGGTAGAGATAAAAGGGTGACGGGATGATTACGGAGAAGACATTGAACAGCTTGCTTGTGGAGCTTTTTAAGGATATTATGGAAATCGAGGAAAAAAAGCTGATTACGGAGGAGTTTAAGGACATCACCTATAATGATATGCACGTGATCGAAGCGATCGGACTTGAGGATTCCAAGAAAATGTCACAGATTGCAAGATTGATGTCTGTTACAATGGGAACGCTGACAAAGGCGGTTGATTCCCTGTATGAAAAAGGCTATGTCGGGCGCAAGAGAAGCGATAAGGATAAGCGCGTTGTTTTGGTCACCCTTACGGAAAGAGGAAAAAAAGCATACCGGCATCATGAGGAA
>CAZBRY010000032.1:4395-8081 GCA_964494285.1 uncultured Lachnospiraceae bacterium | reverse complement strand
ATTTCCTGTATTTTAGAGGAGATGAACGAGGAGGAGGCAAAAGTGCTGACCCATGCATTAAGCCGCCTTGTCGATTATTTCAAGGAAAAATATTAAGACGGGAAGCAGGTGCTATCCGCAGCTAAAACATCATGCCGCTAAAATAAAGCCGTTCAAAATCCGGTTCGTTGCTTAGGATAACTTCTGATGAAAGTGCGATGATCCGATCAAGCTCTGTCTTTGGACAACCGGCTTGCCCATATAGGATGGCTCCTTTTAAAGAGCAGTTTCCGACGGAGACTGCTCTTTTTGTAAGCTCAGCGGGTAGCAGACCGAGCTTTGCAGCCGCCTCGATATCCAGGCTGTGCCCCATGCCGCCGGCCAGGTAGAGGGTGCGGATGTCTGTGACGTCGATCCCATAATTTTGAATCAGAAGCGTAATGCCTGCACGGATCGCCGATTTTGCCATTTGAAAATTGCGGATATCCTTCTGCGTAATAAGTATATTTGTACCATTTACATCATAAGGGTAGCCGTCGTCAAAATAAGCATCTTCCAAAAGTCCTGTTTCGTCCATGATGCCCTTCTCAAGCAACTCTGCCATTGCCTTAACGACGTCGGTAGCCGTGCTGAGCTTCGTTCCCTCAAAAGCGGGTCCGGCGGCAGCAGAGGTGCATAAAATCCGGTTTTGACAGCCGATCGCCATCTCCCCGTTTGTTCCGAGATCTACAAACAGACAGACGTCTTTGTTTTTATGAAAACCACAGGAAAACAGACCGGACACGATATCTCCGCCGACATAGGTGGAGATTCCGGGAAAGATCATAAACGGCACACCGGCAAATTCGCCTGTCTGCTCTTTCAACGTGATGGGTGTGAAAGGAAAGCTCGTGAGACCGTCGCACGAATACCCCATAAAAAGGTGTACCATCGTCGTGTTTGCGGCAAGAAGAACGCGTCCGATGTCCCCATCCGCTGCGACAAAAAGCTCATCCATCAGCCTGCGAATATCGTCCCAAACGGCGTTTTTCAGCGCTTCTCCGCCTCCCCTTTGGGAAACCTCGCATCTGGAAACGACGTCGGCTCCGTAGCTGCATTGGGAATTTAAGCAGGAAGCGGTCGAAAGCACGCGGTTTCCCCTGATTAGCTGTGCCGCGATCGTCGTCGTCCCGAGGTCGATTGCGGCAAACAGGGAATCGTTATCTATAGAATTTGCCGATGCCTCGTAAGCGGTGAGAATAGCATCTTTCTTTTGATCTGTATCAGGGACGGAAACGGTACAGACGCCTGCCGGGCGGGCAGTACAGGCAAGGCGCCATCCGTCGGTAAGCTCTGCTTCGGAAAAGAACTGCCTGTCCGCTCCGCTGATGTTTGTCTCTCCTTCTGTGATTTGCACACAGCATTTCCCGCATGTGCCGCGCCCATTGCAGGAGGCAGCTACCGGAATGCCCTGTCTCCGCAGCGCCTCCAAAAGGGCTTCTCCATGTTCTGATAAAATTGAATAAGTCTGCATATCTGTTCCTGCTTTTTCCTTGAAAGATAAATACGATGTTTTTTTGACATTGTATTTTTATATTTCTGAAATATCTGGTTCGTCCGTAACATATTCAGGAATATGATCAAGAATATCCTGTAATGATTTTGCTGCTTCAAGCATACGCATCGTGTCTTTATGAGGGTCCGCATAAATTCCTTTGAAAAAATATTCATCATATTCCGCTCTCGGCGGATATGCAAGAACAGGCTCGTCTAATGAAAAACGGGCGTTCACTCCCGCCTTATTTCCTCTTGCATCCAGCTTAATCCAGCGATCGTTCAAATAAACAGCGTTGTAAGCATGGACACAATAACCCATAGAATCATCCTCCGCAAGCGTTATGTGTTCAAAGCAAAATCCGGTTGGAATATTTTGCGAACGAAGTAACGCTGCAAGAAGATTTGACTTCGCATGACAGATTCCCGTTCCATATTTCAGTACGTCGGAGGCCTTTGCCGTAATAATTGCGGCATTGCAATCGAAAGAATGCGGAATTTCATCCCTGACGAACTCATACGCTATCTTTACTTTTTGAACGTCTTCCATATCTTCAGAAAACAATTCCTTGATTTTCATTTGTATAATTTCGGTTTTATAATCAATGTATTCTGTTTCTTTTAAAAAAATATGCATGAAATAACCTCCCTTTTCAGGTTCTGGTTTATCGTCCGGCCGGATTATATAAAGGAACCGTGTATCCAGATACTGATTCGACAGGAAAAGTATACCACGCTTTTGCCTGTTTAACCAATAAAAATATCAGGACCTGATCTGCGAGAACCGGATGGAGTCGGGGGCGGCCCGGTATTCCTTTGGGGTGCAGCCCATGAGCTCCTTGAATGTTTTACAAAAATAGCTCGCATCTTGAAAGCCGGTTTCATAGGAGATTTCTGCAATGTTTTTTGAGGTTTCAGTCAAAAGCTTAAGGGCAATACGGATGCGGTATTGGACGAGGTAGCTGTTCGGCGTGACGCCAAGCTCGCTTTTAAAGCACCGAAAGCATTCCCGTTTACTGATATGCGCATAGGAGGCAAGCGCATCCACAGTAAGCGGCTTTTGATAGTTGTCGTGGATATACGAAAGAAGCAGCTTTGTGCGATCACTTTCCGGGAAAGAGGGCTTCGTGTTCTTCTCGATTACGTCCCTGCAGTTTTCGTAGAGCAGCGTCCATATCTCATTTAACAAGCAAAAAATTTTTATTTCGAAGCCATCCTCTCTGCGCGTGTTCAAACAAAAGGCTTCTTCAAACATGGATAAAATCTGTTTCTGCCATGTAACGGCTGAGCTAAAAACAATACAGTCCAGATCACGGCAGGAAAGAAAGGGCTCTACATATTTCGTTTCCAAAATACTGCCTGAGTAGCCATAAATGATTTTCGGATGAAAGACAATGGCGGTTTCGGCACCGCTGTGCCCGTCGGCAGCGGCAATCGAATGCAGGGTGTTCCGGTTAAACAGCGCAGCTTCGCCGGGATTTAGGCAATACTGCCGTCCGTTTGCAGTGCAGATCAACGAAAAATCCTCTGCACGCAAGAATTCCAGCTCCTCATGCCAGTGCCATGGTACGCGCCCGTTAAAAAAATCAGACATATGATAAAAATAGAACGCGATCGGGAGCGCAGTTGTCCCGTGAGAAGTCAATTCCTGCAAATCATTAGACAGCGGAAGCTTTCGAGTATGCATAAAATCCTCCTATGGCACGATAGTTTTATGAAGTGGCATAATAATCCCTTTTGTTTTCTTGAAAGTGACATTATAATTATATCACAAACAATTTACTGATTCAAGGAAAGGGTGGGATATTGATGGCTAAATCGGTGAACTTTGAGGAAATGGGCAAGGCTCTGCAATATTTTGAAGAGGAACAGGCGTCAAATGAAAGCTTTTTAAACGGCCTTGAGGAACGATTCAGAAACGATGCATTTGCTGTCCACATCAGAAGACAGGCAAAGGCTTATGATTATGCGATTCGTGCGCTTCGGGGCGCTATTTAAATGAAGATAAAGTCCTGTGTAATATTAATACCGCCTATATGGCTTGTCAGGGATTGACGAGCCATATTTATTTCGTCTATAATCAATCTACAAGATGGTTTAGATAACCCAATAAAAGAAAGCGGGGGAACAATCGATGGGTTTACAAGTCTGCTTTCCAGGCGGAAAGAAAAAAG
>CAZBRY010000032.1:0-4385 GCA_964494285.1 uncultured Lachnospiraceae bacterium | reverse complement strand
TTACATTAAGTTATGATGACGGGCAGATCTATGACCGCCGCCTCGTGGATTTACTGGATAGATATGGTCTGCGGGCAACATTTCATTTAAATTCGGGAACACTCGGAACCGGAAACGAGACCGATGAATTTCTGCGTTCCGATGAAATTGAAGAGTTATTTGAGGGTCATGAAATTGCGTGCCACAGCGTAACGCATCCTTACTTTTCACAGCTCACCAAAGACCAGATTGTGTCGGAAATTTGGGAGGATAGGCGGAGACTGGAAAGCTACGCGGGTCGTCCGGTTCGCGGATTTTCTTATCCATATGGAGAATTCTCAGACGAGACGATCGAAGCGGCGGTGCGGCTTGGGATCGAATATGCGCGGACGGTAGAGAATACGGGAGAATACCACATTCCGACGGATTTCATGCGCTGGAACCCGACCTGCCATCATGATAAGGCACTTTTATTTGTGGAAGATTTCCTTCATCCGCTGCCCTATAGAGATTTATTGCTGTTTTACGTATGGGGACACAGCTTTGAATTTGAGCGGGAGCAGACGTGGGATAGGATGGAACAGTTTTGCAGGGAAATCAGCGGTCATGAAGATGTCTGGTACACGACAAACATCGAGATCAAGGACTATATCACCGCATACCGTTCCCTTGTCCTGACGGTCGGCGCAGACATCGTCTATAATCCGACCGCAGTCGAAGTCTATCTGCAAACGGACACGGGTCTGACATCAGTCAAGGCGGGAGAGACAAAAAGATTATGATTTATACATATTTCTGAACTCCGTCGGTGTGCAGTTCTTAATAATCTTGAACATGCGCATGAAGGCGGAAATGCTGTTATAGCCGGAACGGACTGCTGCTTCCATCACGTTTATTTCAGGATCAAGCAGCAGCTTTTCGGCATAAGCGATTCTTCTTCCGTTCAAATACTTATAAAAAGACACATTTGTAAATTCTTTAAAGAGCCGGCTGAAATGATATTTGGAGAAACCGGCCATGCTTGCTACTTCATCCAGCGTCAAATCCTCTGTGCAGTGTTGATTGATATAGTCACATACCAAGATAAATTTCTCGATATATTCCTGCTGTTTGTTAGGCTTGATATCGGTAAACTTATCAGGAAGTGCCGTATACAGACGGCTCACCATAACGAGAATCTGCAGAAGCTTGGAACAGACCGCCGCCTCCCGAAGGGGTGCATTGCTGAAATATTCATTTTTAATTTCCATCATGAGTTGCACGGTCTCGTCATGGATCGTCGGAAAATCCTCCGGAGTAATGACGGCAGCGGGTTGCATGAAGGAGAAAAACGACTCAAACTCCTTAAAAGAATTCAGCATATTCATATCGGCCTGAAAAATAATGCGCCTCCCGCGCTCGGCATAGAGCCGGTGCAGGACGCCCGGCGCAATGAGGATGATATCGCCGACTCGCAAATGAAAATGGATGTCGTTGCATTCGATATGATAGCCGTTTTCGAGCGGCATGACAATTTCCACGGGCGTATGCCAGTGCGTGGGGTATTCCTCATAGTCGGTATTGTCGTAAAGCATCAGAGCGGAATCATCTTCAAAGCTGACTGTTTCATGAATGCCGTTCAATATTTTGATCATTAAGCTCCTCGTTTCCCAGCAAAAGCTGTTAAAATAGAAAATAAATAGGAAAATACATAGTTCTATCAAATATGGGTTTCGATTTTTAAAATGATATAATAATTCGTGCTATTTTAAAAGTATAAAAGAATAGGAACCTTAGGAAAAATATACATTAAAATTAATATAATTGCAAGAATCTTATTTAAGAATGTGCAAAACGTACAAATTTAACAGAGATAATTCATATAAAATATACAATATGGGAAAATTGTCTGTTAAAAAAATAAAGATCAATAGCAATAATTGATAGTCAAAAAGCAATTATTGTATAGAATTACGTACAACAATTGATTTATGATAAGGATACCAAAAACATATTTTCAAATTTTCGATTAGGAGGATGGGTTATGAAGTTGAAAAAGATTTTAGCAGTATGCCTTAGTATGACAATGACACTGAGTCTTCTTGCAGGCTGCGGCAGCGCGTCAAGCACAGCAGCAGGTGGAGAGGCAGCGGCAAGTGGAGAGGTTCAGAATATCACATGGATGTTTTGGGATGATCTGAATGCGACAGAAGATTTGATTTCAATCGGCTATAAAGAAGTTGTTGAAAGATTCAACAAGGAAAATGAAGGCGTTTACCACTGTGATGTTGTTACGACGCATCTCGCAGAATATTACACAAAGCTGAATGCGCTTGTTGCTTCTAACCAGACGCCGGACGTATTCATCGTAAGCCCGGGACCAAACCTTACCACTTATGTGGAGCCGGGTGTGACGGCAGATTTGACAAATTACTTAAAGACGGACAATCCGGATTGGTACGGAAGCTTTAACGGTGGTGTATTCGATAAGCAGACGTATGACGGAAAGATTTATGCGGTGCCGACCAACCTTGCGGCAGCTTGCGTATTCTACAACACGGAAATGTTTGATGCAGCAGGCGCAAAGGTGCCTACGACTTATGCGGAGATGTTAGACGCATGTCAGAAGCTGCAGGATGCAGGCTATACGCCGATCACAATCAGTGCAGGTACGGCTTGGTGCTTATCGATGCTTGCAGGTTATCTTTGTGATAGAGAAGGTGCGGATCTTGATGCCATCGCAGCAGGCAATGCAAGCTGGCTGGATGCTCCGTTTGTAAGTGCGGCTAATAAGGTTGTTGAATTGTCCCAGTATTTCCAGCCTACGGCAGCAGGCGATACGAATGATGTTGCTACGGCAAACTTCTATAATGGCGAAGCAGCGATGCTGATCCAGGGTTCTTGGGCGATCGCGCAGATCAACGGCTCTAATCCTGACTTCGAAGCAAAGTGCGGCATATTCCAGTTCCCTGGCATCGACGGCGGTGCTGACCCGAACAGAATGATCGCGAAGACAGACAGTTTGGCTATGAGTTCTAAGACCAAGTATCCGGAAGCTTGTATTGCTCTTATGAAATGCTTTACCGATGAAACGGCTCAGAAATATACGGCTGAGGTCGGTGGAAAGATTCCTGTTACGGCAGTAGACGTAGACTATGAAAAAGCACCGAAGCAGTTAAGTTATGTAATGGATATTTTCTCAAAAACAACGGGTACATTTGGCTTCTACAATGAGTCCCTCGCTTCCGTAGAAGCAGGCGCTGTGTTTGATGACGCGATGGTTTCTGTTTACCTTGGCAACAGCACGGTAGAACAGGGCTTGCAGACCGTTGAAGATTTCTATAAGGAAAATGTTTGGAATAAATAAAAGGAATTCTAAGGAATTCATGAGATAGGTGTCGTGCGGGATTGGCACAATGTGCTGATCCCGTATGATGTATAAAAAAAGTGTCAAAGGAACTTTTTATAGTTGGAGGGGCATATGGATAAATTATTGCGTGACAAAAAGGCAATCTGTATTTTCATAGCACCGGGGATTCTCTTATTTACATTCGTTTTATTTATTCCGATTTGTCAGTCGGTCTATTATTCCCTTTGTGAGTATGATGCATTAAGCAAACCGGAATTTGTCGGATTGAAGAATTATATCAAGCTGTTGACATCTGATGATACGATGAAAATCGCCTTGAAAAACTCTATTTTTTTTATGATTTTTTCTGCGTTATCACAGTTGATTGTCGGATTGCTTCTTGCGGCGCTTTTAACGAATGTTAATAAAGGGAGAAACTTTTTTAAAAACATTTATTACTTACCATGCGTGCTTTCCTCGGCAGCACTTGGACTATTGTGGATGTTTATTTTCAGTACGAAGCTTGGTATCAATCAGGTTCTGGCAATGTTTGGAATCGAAGGACCGCTTTGGTTGATGGATGTGAGTGGATTTATTAACCTTCCGATGAAGGTGATTGCTTTTGTGGCGCTATGGCAGTATGTGGGGCAGTCTATGATGCTTTATATGGCGCAAATTTCGGGGATCAACAAGACGTTATATGAGGCATCCTATATTGATGGAGCGACAAAACCGCAGGCCTTCTGGCATGTTACGATGCCGTTGATCAGGCCGATGGTTGCAACGGCGATGTCACTCAATTGCATTGGTTCTTTAAAGTTTTTTGACTTAATTTTCAATATGACGGAGGCGGGACCAAATCATCAGACGGAGGTTTTGGCGACACACCTTTATATGCAGGGCTTTAAGTATTTTAAATATGGATATGCGAGTGCGATCGGCGTTGTATTGTTGGCATTATGCCTGTTCGTCACGTTTCTCATAAATAAGTATGTCAAGATCGACAATTACGAAATGTAAGGAGATGCCTGGAAATGAGAAAAGATATAGGATACAAAGTTGTAAAAGCGGTAATTTA
>CAZBRY010000031.1:0-15923 GCA_964494285.1 uncultured Lachnospiraceae bacterium | reverse complement strand
TTTTTACTGATTGATATTCGGCATGAACCCTCCGCAAACGACAGAAGCATGTATGAATGGATTTTAGGCAGCGGATTCCAGCCGATTATTATTGCGACCAAGCTGGACAAGATAAATAGAAGCCAGATAGATAAAAACGTAAAGCTGATCAGAAGTACGCTTGGTATGAAAAAGGAAAGCATCATTATTCCATTTTCTGCTTCCACAAAGCAGGGAAGAGAGGCGATTTATGAAACCATCGGCCAAATACTTGAAAATTGCGGTTAATATGATCACAATGATTTTTGCAGTCGTGTTCTGCATATGGCTGCTGCCAAAGCTGATTGTCTATTTTATGCCGTTTGTTGTGGCGGCGATCATTGCGTTGATTGCAAATCCACTTGTGAAATTTCTGGAACGTAAGGTGAAGATTGTAAGAAAGGCAGGAACCGCGTTTGTAATTATTATCGTGCTTGGTCTTGTTGTGCTCGCCGGTTATCTTATTATCGCAAAACTTGTAACGGAAATTGCAGGCTTTCTCACAATCGCACCGCAGATGTGGGAAACAACGAGTGGTACGCTGAAGGAGATTACAATGGTTTTCGACCGTTTCTTTGATCGGATGCCTGTTGGGTTGCAGGAATGGATGAACGGGATCGGTGAAACCTTTGGTGAGTCCATGACGGAATGGGTTCAAAACTCCGGCACACCGATTGCGGAAAGTGCCGGTAATTTTGCGAAGAATCTGCCGCTTGTGATTGTTAGTACGGTCATGGCGATTCTCGCTTCTTACCTGTTTGTGGCGGAAAAGGATTATGTCGTGCGTGTGACCCAGAAGTTACTTCCGGAAAGATTGCAGAAACGCTGGAACCTCGTATATCGGACGATGAAGGATGCAGTAGGCGGCTATTTTAAGGCACAGTTTAAAATCATGGGCGTTGTCTATGTGATTTTGCTGATTGGTCTTGCTATTTTAAATATTAAATATGCGTTTTTAATTGCACTGCTGATTGCCATACTGGACTTCCTCCCATTTTTTGGGACAGGTGCCGTGATGTGGCCTTGGGCGCTTATTGCATTTTTTCAAAATAACTACAAGTTGACGATCGGTCTTGTAATTATATGGGCGGTCAGCCAGTTTGTCAGACAGCTGATCCAGCCGAAGCTTGTCGGCGATTCAATTGGTCTGGAACCAATTCCGACGTTGCTTCTGCTTTATGTCGGATTCCGGTTCAAAGGCGCTGTAGGCCTGATCATTGCGGTTCCCGTGGGCATGATTGTTATTAATCTGTATCGCGCAGGCGTATTCAGCAATTTTGTATACAGTGTTCAGATGCTTGCTAAAGATCTGAGTCTGCTGCGCAGATATGAAAAGGAAGATTTGGAAAAGGAAGGGATACTGACGATAGAAGAGGTGGGGCAGGACATTCCGGAGGTGCGCAGAGAAAGCAGGGAGGAGCATGAGAAACATCAGGATAATTCTGCAGTATGAGGGTACCCGTTATCAGGGCTGGCAGAAGCAGATCACAACATCAAATACGATACAGGGGAAGTTGGAAGGACTGCTTTCTAAAATGACAGGGGAGGCAGTTGCGCTGCATGGCTCCGGTCGAACGGATGCGGGCGTACATGCGCGCGGTCAGGTTGCTAATTTTCATACGGACAGCGACTTGACGGAGACAGAAATACTGGATTATGTCAATCGATATTTGCCGGAGGACATCCGTGCTCTTTCCGTAGAAGAGGTGGACGAGCGGTTCCACAGCCGTTTGCATGCGAGAGAAAAGACGTATTTGTATCGGATACATAACGATGGAATCGCTGATGTTTTTACAAGACGCTTTACCTATCTTTTTTCGGAGGAACTGAACATAGAGGCAATGCGGCGTGCGGCGGCACTGCTTTGCGGGACGCACGACTATTTGACCTTTTGCGCAAACAAACGGATGAAAAAATCCACAGTCAGGACAATTATTGAAATCAAAATTGAGCGAGTTGGGAAGGAAATACAAATTACCTATCGCGGAAACGGATTTCTCCAGCATATGGTGCGAATTATGACGGGCACCCTGCTTGAGGTTGGTACGGGTCGGCGTGAGCCGGAGAGCATAACAGAGCTGCTTGCCTCCAAGGATCGGAAATACGCGGGGATGCTTGTGCCGGGACAGGGACTTATACTTGTGGATGTCCGTTATTAAAATCAAATTTTAGAAACGGACGCAGTTTTCTTGTTTAATAGGGGAGATGTTGGTTAGACTATGATTCAGTTACTGGCAAAATTTTGGATCAAGGATTATAAAAGTGTAGAAAATGCGGCAGTGAGACAGTCTTACGGCGTACTATGTGGTGCGGTTGGTGTTGTGTTTAATCTTCTGCTTTTTATATGTAAGCTGTTTGCAGGCTTTATTAGCGGTTCCGTGGCGATCATGGCAGATGCTTTCAATAATTTATCGGATGCAGGATCTTCGATCATCATGATGGTCGGTTTTAAAATGTCGGGGCATAAGCCGGATCCCAAGCATCCGTTTGGACATGGCAGAATCGAGTATGTCACCGGATTGATTGTATCGATGGTCATTATCGTGATGGGTATCGAACTTATCAAAACCTCCTTCGGGAAGATTATCCATCCATCTGAAGTACTGTTTGATGTGCCGACGATTATCATTCTTATTATCTCGGTTTTGGTAAAGCTTTACATGTATGTTTATAATAAAAAAATATCTGAGAAAATTAATTCGACGGCAATGCGGGCGACGGCACTTGACAGCTTTACGGACTCCGTGGCAACTTCAATTGTGCTGCTTTCTATGATGATAACGCAGTTTACAGGCGCGCATATCGACGGCTACTGTGGCTTGCTCGTGGCAGTATTCATCTTTTATACGGGCTTCAGCTCTGCAAAGGATACGCTGGATCCGCTGCTTGGCGGCAGGCAGGACAGGGAATACTCTGAAAAGATCGAAAAATTTGTAACGTCCTATCCAAATGTACTCGGTGTACATGATTTGCTTGTACATGATTATGGTCCCGGACGCATGATGATTTCTCTTCATGCGGAGGTGCCTGCGAACGGGGATATTATGGAGCTGCATGATACGATTGATAATATTGAAAAGCGTTTGAAGGAGGTACTTGGCTGCGAGGCCGTCATTCATATGGATCCGGTTGTCGTAGATGATGACGTGACGAACCGGATGAAGCGGCTGACAGGTTTGATTGTAAAGGGCATCGACGAGCACCTTACCATGCATGATTTCCGCATGGTGCAGGGGCCGACGCATACGAATTTGATTTTTGATGTTGTAGTGCCGTTTGAATTTAAGATGACAGATCAGGAGGTGTCTGCCGCGATCGAAAAGAACGTGCGGAATCTGCCGGGCAATCATTTTGCGGTCATTAATATTGACAAGCCATACATATAGGCAGGCGGGTTTTAAGAGAAGGGGGAAAGAGTGGAACATGAAGAAAAAAATAGTGGTTTTACCAGCTCTTCTAATTGCGGCGGCAAGTTTTTGCGGCTGTTCAACCCTTAAGGGTGCCTGCTTTCTTGTGGAGAAAATGTCGGGATACGGACATTTGCAAGCAGATGGTGAGTCTTATGAGGGGATGACAGAGTGGGAAGAAAAACAGGAGGAAGAAGAGAGCGATGAAGATGCGGTGGACGATGAGGAGGAGTATGACCAGGGGGGTTATGATGGGTCAAAAGAGCCGACCTTACTGAGTTTACAGGCAGAATTGATTTTGGACGATTTGGACGAATGTTTGGATTATAATTATGAGAGAACGCTGGAAAAGGAAACGCGAACACAAGTGGACATTGACAGTGATACGATACAATGGTTCAATGCCTGTTATGCGGCAATGACCCGTGAGAACAAGGAGGATATTACACTGATTGGCGGTGTGGACGCCGGCGATGAAAAGGAACGGGAAGCAAAGCAGGAGGAGCTTAAGGAAACCTGGGGGATTATGGACAGGGAGTCTGCGATTGATACTATTTATTATTTGATTTATTATGGATATCATGGAAAGTACGAATCGCATCTTGCGGTGATGACGGAAAAGGGGTTAAGGGACATCGATGCCGAGGAGTTTGAGAATGCGTTAGGGTCATTCATAAATAGGAAGGACGACTCGGAAATGTATAACCGATATAAAGCGGTCTATTCTGCTTACCATGTAATGGGTGACAGGGGGATTGACGCGTGGGATTACTGTAACGCGATGCTGCTTTATGGAGAAGGCTACGCTGCCGGATATTTTACGACGGATGAAGCGATGAATTCCTCGCTGGTTTTGGCGAAGGCAATGCAGTTTGAGTTTGCTAATTGGGATGATATGATAGAAAGCTATTTTTGGGGTTATAATTACTGGATGGGCGATGACGTTTCCGGCAAATACAGTGACACGGAAGTGCATTGGGATATTTACAAAGAACTGTTGACCGAAAACAATAGCCCTTACAGCCTTCCATGGGATTTGAAGCTTGAGGACACTTGGTCGGACAAATAAGGATTACGGACTTTCCCTCTTGACGATTGCAGAAATGATAGCGTATAATTGCTACGTGGAACTATGGCAATTTTATTAAGAGGAGGATGAATATGAAAAAGAAATTACTCAGTGTAATACTTAGCGTTTCTATGGTGGCAGCTATGCTTGCCGGCTGTGGAAGTGCTGCTACGGCTGTGGATGAGACGGCTGTGGAGGAAGCAGCAACAGACGAGGTTACGGCGGATGAGACGGATGCGGCAGTAACAGGACTTTTCCCTGCTGTGGCAAAGGAAGACATAAAGATTGGTGTCATTCACATTACGGATCCGGCGGAAGGCTCGGGCTATACCTATACGCATGACCTGGGTATTCAGGGTATGCAGAAGGCACTCGGTCTTGACGACAGCCAGATCATTAGAAAGAACAATACTTCAGACAGCGATCCGACTGCAATTGAAAATGCGATGTTAGAGTGTATTGAGGAAGGCTGTCAGATTATTTTTGCAACGAGCTATGGCTACATGGATACTTGCGAGAAGCTCGCAGCGGAATATCCGGATGTTATTTTCTCCCATGGGACAGGATATAAGAGCAATGGTGCAAATTTTAACAACTATTTCGGAAGAATTTATCAGGCTAGATATTTATCTGGTATTGCTGCAGGCTTAAAGACTGAATCCAATAAAATTGGTTATGTTTCCGCATTTGGAAAGACACTTTCCGAGACAGGCGGCGGAATTGATGCCTTTGCAATGGGTGTTGCATCCGTAAACCCGGATGCGCAGGTATTTGTAAAGGTTACAAATAGCTGGTATGATCCGGAAGGTGAGGCACAGGCTGCACAGGCTTTAGTTGCAGATGGATGTGATGTGATTACACAGCACTGTGATACGCCGAATCCGCAGCTTGCTGCAGAAGAGGCAGGCGTTTACGGTGTCGGCTACAACTCCGATATGAGCAAGGATGCACCGGCTGCGGTACTCTGCTCCGTTATGTGGGACTGGTCGGCATATTACACATGGGCTGTTGAGCAAGTGATTAACGGTACGTGGACAGGGGAGAATTACTACGGCGGCATGGCAGAAGGTCTGGTAACGCTTTCTAACCTTTCCGATTTCAACGATCCGGAAGCATCAGCTAAAATCGAAGAAGTACGTGCAAAGATGTTAGACGGTTCCTTCAATGTATTTGACGGAGTGATTGAGACAAATGACGGCTCCACAGTCGGCGAAGAAGGAAAGACGCTTGATGATGCAACGATCCAGGGCGGTATTGACTGGTATTACAAGAATATCGTAGAAAAATAAAATCAAAAAATAATTATGATCATTCACAAGGGAGTGAGCCGGTTGGTTCACTCCCTCTTTTAATTCTTGTATTTTGATTCTTGTTTTTTGAAAATCTATTTTATATGTAGAGAGTATTATGATATAATCAAGTGAAACTATTTTTATTAAAGACAAGGCGGGTGTAGCAGATGGGTGAAAAACCAGATAATTGTGCAATTGAATGTAAGGGAATTACAAAGACCTTTGGCTCCGTCGTTGCAAATAACAAGATTGATCTTCAGGTAAAATACGGAGAGATTCTTGCTCTGCTTGGCGAGAATGGTTCCGGCAAGACAACATTGATGAATATGCTGTCTGGTATTTATCACCCGGATGAGGGACAAATTCTTTTGGATGGACGGGCGGTCTGTATCAATTCCCCGCTCGATGCGGCGGCGCTCGGAATTGGCATGATTCATCAGCATTTCAAGTTGGTGGATGTACATAGTGCGATGGATAATATTGTACTTGGCACAAAGGAAAAGCGCTTAAATCCGAAACAGCAGGGCAGGAAGATATTGGATATCAGTAACCGTTTTGGGCTGGAGGTCGTACCGGAGAAAAAGATTTACGATATGTCGGTCAGCGAAAAGCAGACCGTAGAAATATTAAAGGTGCTGTATCGTGGCGCTAACATATTAATTTTAGACGAACCAACCGCTGTCCTGACACCACAGGAGACGGAAAAATTGTTTGTAATTTTAAGAAAAATGCGCGATGAGGGAAGCGCAATCATTATTATTACCCATAAATTAAACGAAGTGCTTGCAATCAGTGACCGTGTTACGATCCTCAGAAAAGGAGAGAGTATTGACACGGTTATCACAAAAGAGACCAACGAGAAACAGCTGACAGAGCTGATGGTGGGTCGTCCGGTCAGCCTTTCCATCGAAAGACCGGAGACAGAAAAGATAGAGGATGTCCTTCAGGTGTCGGATTTGACGGTAATTCGTCACGATGGGACAAGTGCGCTTTCCGGCGTTTCGTTTACAATAAATGGAGGAGAGATACTTGGCATTGCGGGTATTGCGGGCAGCGGGCAGAAGGAGCTGTGCGAGGCGCTCGCCGGATTGATACCGATTACAGGCGGCTCCATTTTATATAAGGGCGGCGATATCGTCGGCAAATCGCCCGCCGAGATTATTGATATGGGAATCAGCATGAGCTTTGTTCCCGAGGATCGTCTGGGTATGGGTCTTGTGGCTTCCATGGGAATGACGGATAATATGCTTTTAAAGAATTATAAAAATGCGAAAGGTTTATTTCTTGACAGAAAGCCGGCAAAAGAGCTTGCCGACCGGCTTGTCAAAAAGCTTGAAATCATAACACCGAATACGGAGACTCCGGTCAGAATGCTTTCCGGCGGTAATGTGCAGAAGGTGCTTTTGGGACGTGAAATCGAGTCAAAACCGAATGTGCTGATTACGGCCTATCCGGTTAGAGGACTTGATATCAATTCCTCATATATTGTCTATGACCTCTTAAATCAGCAGAAAAAGGAGCAGGTAGCGGTTCTGTTTGTCGGAGAGGATCTGGATGTGCTGCTAGAGCTTTCGGATCGGATCTTGGTACTTTGCCACGGCGAGGTGACCGGTATTGTAGACGCGAGAACTGCGGCGAAGGAAGAAATCGGTTTGCTGATGACCGGAGCGAGAGTGGGGGTGGCAGAACATGCTTAATACAGATGTGGCAGTAAAATGCAAGGATCCCCTGTTCAGAACTGTGAAGCGGACAGAACTTCCTCAGAGAAAGGCGACAATTCTTCGGCTGACTGCATTGCTGTTAGCGCTGGTTGCGGGAGGTATTTTCCTGTTATGCATGGGTTATAATCCATTTGTCATATATGCGACGATTGTTTCCGGTGCATTTCGAAGCAAAATTGCCATTCAGGGCACGATCAAGATTATGATTCCTTTATTTATCGCATCACTTGGTGTGACGCTTGCCTTTAAGATGCAGTTTTGGAATATCGGTGCGGAGGGTCAAATCATCGCGGGAGGTATTTTTGCTTCCTATTTTGCCCTGTTTCATTCGGAGTGGCCGAGAGCTGTGCTGATTTTGGCTATGCTGGCCGCAGGAATCCTCGGCGGCGGTTTATGGGGACTGATCCCAGCATTCTTTAAAGCCAAATATAACACAAATGAAACGCTCTTTACGTTGATGTTGAATTATATCGCCTTGTACGTCATTACATATTTGCGTGATGGTCCATGGAGGGATCCGGCAAACCCGGGTTTTGCCAAAATTGCGACATTTGTTCCAAACGCACAGCTTCCCAAGCTGTTTGGCGTGCAGATTGGCTGGGTGTTTGCATTAATTATTTTTGTACTAGTGTTCATTTATTTAAAATATACAAAACAAGGCTTCGAAATCAGTGTCGTTGGATCTTCCCATGCGACCGCTTCTTACGCAGGCATGAATGTCAGAAAAATTATTTTAAGGACAGTGTTTTTGTCAGGAGCCGTCTGCGGTGTTGCGGGAATGACACAAGCGAGCGGTTCTGATTTGACGCTTGCGGCGGGCATCGCAGGAGGTGTCGGATTTACGGCGATTATCGTATCTTGGCTTGGTAATCTGAATCCGGTGACAATTATGGTCATTTCACTTTTGTTCAGCGTTTTGGAGAAGGGAAGCAGTGTGATCCAGTCCTCCTTCGGCTTATCGACAGACTGCTCGGACGTGTTGCAGGGTATTATCCTGTTTTTTGTATTGGCATGTGAATTTTTTGTCAGATATAGATTTGTAATCCGTAAAAAAAGTCAGGGAGGTGCGGCATAATGGAGTTCATAATAAAGTTTTTGGTTGCGGCGGTGCTCGCGGGTACCCCATTATTATTTGGTACGCTCGGTGAAATTATGAATGAACGTGTGGGCCACTTAAACCTTGGTGTAGAAGGAATGATGTCGCTTGGCGCTGTTGCCGGCTTTATGGTAGGCTACAGAACGGACAGCTTTGTGTTGGCAGCTATCGCAGCCTTCGTGGCGGGGGCAATGGGGGCGGCAATTTATGCGGTATTGACGGTAACGTTCATGGCGAACCAGACGGTCAGCGGTTTGACATTGACGATATTCGGAATTGGACTTACAAACTTTGTCGGATATTATTTTTTGGGACTTTCCGAGGACGGCACAATGAAGCTTCCGGCGGAAATCACAGCGCAGATGCGAAGCATCCATATTCCGGCATTAAGCGACATCCCTATTCTGGGCCCTCTCTTGTTTTCCTATAATCCGTTTATCTACATTGGTGTGATCATTGCCATACTGTTGGGTTTTTATTACTATAGGACGAAACTTGGTTTGAACGTTCGCGCTATTGGAGAGAATCCGGCTTCCGCAGATGCTGCGGGCATCAATGTGACAAAGTGGAAATATATAAATATCATTGTAGGCGGCGGCATTTGCGGCATTGGCGGGGCCTATACCATCATGATCACAAATGGCGGTGTATGGATTAGTAACTGTGTAGGCGGTCTTGGCTGGATTGCTGTAGCGCTCGTTATTTTTGCCACATGGAAACCAATCAATGCGATTTTTGGTTCGTTGGCCTTTGGAGCAATGCGGATCTTGAAATATTATGTAAACAAAGAACTGATTCCGATTCCTGATGCGTTCTATGATATGCTTCCTTTTATGATTACGGCGGTGATTCTAGTGGTTGTGTCGATTCGTCAAAATAAAGAGAAGTCACAGCCTGCATATTGTGGCAGCAACTACTTTCGCGAGGAACGATAAGAGGCGGGAGATACAAAAAGAAAGAGATATAAAAAGAAAGATAGCAGTTCGTGTAAACACGGTGCTATCTTTCTTTTTGGCTATGTCCAATGATCAGTGTGTGCTGTCGTACAGGGTCCGTAATTCACCAACTGTATGCTTTCTTGCATATTGCTCTGAAGTCTCTGCAGTTCCATCCACGTACATCCAATAGTGTGAGAGGTAATCCCATTCCGTATTTGTGAATACTGTCGATGCTCCGTTCTTGTCTGTAAACGGCACTCCTGCGGCCGCCAGTGCCGCTGCGGCTGCTGCCTGTGCCTGCGTTGCTTCAAGAGCAGCCGCATTTGCAGCCGCTTGCGCGTCCGCCGCCGCCTGAGCTTCTGTTGCTGCTGTATTCGCCGTCGTGTTCGTGTCTGTTGCTTCGGCGTCTTTCTTCTTTTCCTCAGCTTCCTTTTCCGCCTGCTCCTTCGCCTGCTGGATTTCCTCTTCCGTCGTCACTTGCAGATATTCGGATTTCATATAAGCCTCGGTACCATTATAATCGATCTTACTCCATCCGTCCTCTGTCTCACCGATTCTCGTAAAGGTATCGCCCTTCTTGCATGTGGCCAAAACCTCGGCATCCGTGCTTGGTGTCGTACGGATCCTTACGTTATCGGTTGCCATGACGAGTGCCGTCACATTTGCAGCAGCCTCAGCTTCTGCGGCGGCCAACGCTTCTGCTTCTGCGGCAGCCTGCGCCTCAGCTTCTGCCTGAGCTTCTGCCTCTGCAACAGCCTTTGCGGTCTGATCGACAATGTTGAACGTCAGATAGTTACTTTCCACATCCGACTTCTTCACACAGACAGTCACAACCCCTTCCGAAACAGTATGCAGCACCGCTTTCCCCTCCACTGATTCAGAGGCTGAGAACGTAGCGGCAGTATTATCAATCACATATTCCAGTGATTTCAAACTGGCTTTCTCGGGATCTGCCGTGATCGTAAATGTGTAGTCAGAATTAATGTCCAGCTCCTGTTCGGCAAAATCCGGTGAAAGAGCGAGCGAATCGACCCCCTTTGTAAGGCCCTTGACAACAAAGAATACAACAATGATAACAAGAGCTAAAAGAGCTACAATAGCTGCTAAAATAGTAAGTCTAAAACGATTTCTTCTTTTCATAAATATCACACTCCAATTTGAAAACATAATAAAATATCCCAATAATCTTTAATATCATACCATAAAAATGACAAAATAAATAGTTATTTTAACGTTTAAATTTTAAAGTTGACATAAATATAAAAAAATAGTTGACACGGTTTCCATATTATAGTAAGATAACATTGTTATATAACTTAGATACATAACATCAATGTATAACATAGATATGTAACATTGATATATAACAATGTTATTTTATGTTCTTGCTTTAATGAAAAGGGGACAGGGGGAGCAACATGCCTCCAAGGGAGAAGGTTTCAAAAGAACAGGTGCTGAATACGGCATTTGAGATGACAAGAGCACATGGCTTTGAGGAGCTGACAGCAAGAAAGCTTGCAGAAAAACTGGGTAGTTCTACACAGCCTATTTTTCGAGCCTATGAAAACATGGATATGTTGAAAAAAGATCTTTTTTTTAAAAGCACTGAGTTTTTTTCGGATTATATACTAAAAAAACGAAGTGGCAGTGTCCCTGTTTATCTTGCAATGGGAATGGCATATATTGATCTGGCACAGACAGAGCATCATTTATTCAGGCTGATTGCTGCAATAGATGATTACGAGACGGATGAGATTCATGAGTTTTTGCAGCAGGGGAACTGTGAGGAGCTGTTGGAAAAGCTGCCGGATGTAAAGGAATTAACGATTGATAAAAAAAAGGAGCTGTTTTTGATGGTGTGGATGTTCACCCACGGCGTTGCAACTATGGTGACAAGCAGGCGGGTAGAGCTTTCGGAAAAAGAAATCAAGCGGCTGCTTACAAAGGCCTATGAAGGATTTGTAACCGTACAAAAAGGGGAAAAGTAAGGTTACCGCATGTAACGCACAAGAGAAATATGCAATGGAGGGATTGCAGTGACGGTCGCACAGCGTAAACGGGTCAAGCGAAAGAAAAGATTCAAGCGAAACGCAAAAAGAATGCTTAGGTGTATCCTGTTTGCGCCGGGAAAACTGCCTAAAATCCGGCTGCAAACGCTGGAACAGATCATCAGGGCATGCGAAGTAAGTGGGATTTTATTTGTAATTTCGCTGCTCACTTACCTGCTGAAACCGGATCAGATCAATATGATGTTGAGTGTCGTATCGGCGGCAGTATTTTTCACACAGCTGCTCATCATTAAGCTGGGGCATTATCAGGAAGTTTTAGAACGCCAGGAATATTTGGAGTATTAAGACAATAAATTAAGACTAACGATTCAGAGTACAAAGCGTTATGATTGGCGGCGCAAAAGGGGCGCACTGTCAATCAAAAAGGAACACATGCACGTGAGTGCAAAATGCGCATGGCTGCGCAAGGGGAAGAATTTACATAAAGAAGGAGCAGATGCAGGGGAAGCGTCTGCTCCTAATTGTAGTCTGACAACACGAGCCAACATTAGCGCGATGAGCCGGAAGACGCAGGAGAATAGAAAACATACTGGTTTTTCCCATTCTTCTTGGCAAGATACATCGCACTGTCGGAATGTGTGATGAGCTCCTCCGCTCGACTGCCGTCCTGCCCTAAAATACTAACACCAATACTGGAAGTGACTGATACAGTCAATCCGGCATCGTCGATTACGACCGGCTCCCTGAGGAAATCGATCATTCTCGTGCAAAGCGCTTCGAGGGTTTTTCTATCCTTCATATTTTCAATTAATATAATAAATTCATCGCCGCCTAAGCGGCTAACAACATCGCAACCTCTGACCACTTTAGTCAACCTGTTGGCGGAAGCAATCAAAACAAGATCGCCCTTATCATGTCCATACCTGTCATTAATTTCTTTGAAGCCGTCGAGATCGATAAATAGGACAGCAAGGGATGTGTTTTCAAAGAGAGCCATTTTGATCGACTCCTTCAGGCGATTTTGAAACATCCGCCGATTGGGCAGACCGGTAAGGATATCGTGATTGGCCATGTATTCCAGTTGTTTTTCCGCAGCGCGGCGAATTTCGATTTCCTCTCGCAGTTCTCTTGTTTTTTCGTCGACAAGCAGCTGCAGGTTGCTGTAGAGATAGGAATTCTCCACAGAAATAGCTAACTGGGAAGCGATGATCTTTAGGGCCTCCAGGTTTTGTTTATCAAAGACACCTTCAAGCAGACTATTTTCCAAATACAAGATTCCTTTTAAAGCGCCTTTATTGAGGATGGGCATACATAAGACTGATTTTGAGCCATGTAGCGAAATGTGTTCGTCCATCATAAAAATATCGGATATCGACGCATTGTCAAGAGCAACGGTTTCTTTTGTTCGATCCACATAGTTGACAATACGTAAGGAAATAGAGTCTGCATGTGCGGCTCTCTCTCGATCCACATTTTTAACGTGTCCTTCGGAATGTCCCTCCGCACGGATGAGATATCCGTTGGTATCGTCCTTTGTCAAATAGTAAATGTGCTGTGCACCCGACATTTCCAATAATACATTGATCAGCTTATCCAGGATTGCCTCCAGCTCGATTTCTCCTGATATTGTTTGAGAAGCTGTAATTAGTGCGCTAAAATCAATGTTTGGTCGGCTGCTGTCGCTGTTCGTTCGTGAGACCGAGTCAATTTTTTGTTCTAAACTCTTTTTCCCAATATAATTAGAGGAGAGAAGACCGCTGTTATACCGTTTGAGTTGCTCGACCTTTCCATCCGCGCCCCAGGAAAGATACGAGGAATAGGCCTCACGGAGAAAACTGCCTGCTGTTTTTGGAGCATTCAGCTTAAAAAAACGTTGAGAGGCAAGCTCGCAGAAAAGTGCATAATGGTATGGCCTGTGATTGTCTGCTGCCTCCTGGATTGCTTTCTCATATAAAGCAATCAGTTCCTTGGCCTCTCCGTTTAGTGCGGCGACTTCGGCATTCACAATACTGTGAAGGTGTAAAAAGTTCATGGGGGCGTCGTCGGCTCGCTCGCCAAGCCATTTTTGATTGAAGCGCAGAGTTTCATAAAGCTTGTTTTTGTCTTTCTCATCGAGGTCATGATTTTCCAGACGCTTGCAGATTGCAAGAGAATGAAGAAAATTATGCAGGGCGACCGGATAAAAGCCGGTGATCAACGAAAGAAGCGGCGTCGCTTTTTCCGTCAGCTCATAAGCAGCGTCATACTCCCTATAAATGAATGCAGAAAGCGCCCTGAGGATATAATAATAGCATTGTGCCGTCGGATTGTTCCTGATTGATGCCAGATAGGATCGTTCGTCAAAGCTTGTGTTCGTAAAGCTGCCGGGCGGACTCGTCCGTCCTTTTAATGCTTTGCATAGCTGCGCGTAGACAAGAAAGCTTTCCTTCGCATGACGATTCCCTGTTTTGTTGGCATAGGCAAGGGCAGATTTGTTTTCGACGGATAAATCCTTAATTGTTTCAGATGTTTCCAAAACCGCCTGTTGGGTCATAAAGTAGTTGTAGCAGGCATATTCGAGGTCGCCAACGGAATCGCTTCCCTTTAGAGCCTCTCTCGCATAGGGAATGCCGGACTTCACATCCTCGTACCAGTGAATCGTGGATAAGGAATATACGTGATAAATCCGGAATAATTCATTTTTGAGTTCTAACTGTTCGGCAATTTTCCGAGCCTTATTTGCTACGGTATAAGATAACTTGAAGTCATTCTTAAACGGAATCAGGACAAAGGGCAATGCAGCGTAGAGAAGCAGACTTTCATGCGTATATCCATATTCCAGTGTGCGCAAAGCACTTGTGATAATCATCCAGGAGGAATGGAGAAGGGTGTAAAAAAATCCTGTTGCAATAGTTCGATTAAGAACAGTTGCAATGGCAAGTTCTTTTTTGTCTGTTGTCAGCGATTTTGCATTGATTCCAATAAAATTACCCTTTTTCAGTTCTGCATAGTACTCATTGATTTTGGACATTGTTGTTTGATATAAATCCCCCGCAGGAAAATCCACACCGAGCTTTTTTAATAGTCCAATGCTGAGCATAAAGCCTTCCTGATGGAAGCCTCGCATAGAAAGTCCTACTGACTGCATGCAGCAGTTGTCAGTCAGATCAATCGGGTCGGAGGCTAGGCTCTCCAGAAACGGATAGATTTCATCAGCCTCATCATATGAGGCAATGCGGCATAAGGACAAATGATATGCTTGATAGATCTCAAATAAAAAGCTGGCTTCAACAGGCTTAATATCCTCCAGGTAGTCTAAAACCTGCTTCAAATATTGTATGGCCAATGGATAGGCGGATAACTGGTTGGCAGAGAGAGCCGCATGAAAAAGCACCTCTGCGATGCGTCGTTTTTCCTCGGGCGTTTCTATCATAGAGAATGCTTTTACATAATGATCCGCAATGAAAAACGTTGTTTCAATGTCCCCAAACTCCGTTTGAGCTTCCGTACAGTATTGTGCAAGCGCGTAATGGATTCGCTTTCTCTCCGACTCGGATAAAGTGGCATAAAAAGCCTGCTGAAACCGGTCGTGCGAAAATTGAAATGGCGTATTGCCGCTCATATTCTCGCTATATCGTAATGGATAGATGATTTCAAGAGCAACTGCCTGCTTTAAGAGCTTCATAGTGTCCGAATGCTTCATTGAAGACAGCTGGGACACAAGATCGCTGGAAAAACTCTGACCGCTGCATGCGCCAAGAGACAGAAGTCTGACCATTTCTGGAGAAAACCGGTCGATACTTTGTACAAGAAAATCAATCACGTTTTCTTCCGCGGGATAGTTCCTGATGACAAAAATATCCCATTCCCAGCGTCTTTGCTCCTTATGAAAACGGAGAGCACCATTTCGGTGGCATACCATTAAAAACTGTTTGAAATAAAAAGGATTCCCATGTGTTTTCCCATAAAGAACCTCGGCCAGCTCGGCAATCTCTTTTGGCTCGCAATGAAGTGTATCGGCAAGCATTTGAGCAACCGCATTCTGGCTTAGACCCGATAGAGTAAGCTGACGAATGTCTTTTTTTAAACCAATCAATTTATTCCGGCAAAGGATGACGGGATGATTTTCGTTTACCTCGTTGTCACGGTAACAAAGGATAATCAGCAGGCCTCTGATCCCTTCGTTATTCATAACTTCCTCGAGAATATCCAGCGCACTCGGATCGACAAGATGAAGATCATCGATAAAGACGACGATGGGCCGCTTAGGAGAGGCAATAGCAACAAGGAGACGCTGCATTGCAGCACGAAAACGGATTTCCAATTCGGCAGGAGAAAGTGCCGGCGACTGTGGTATTTCGCCGATGATCAGCGACAACTGTGGCAGTTTGTCT
>CAZBRY010000030.1:636-16126 GCA_964494285.1 uncultured Lachnospiraceae bacterium | reverse complement strand
AATTTTACAGGGAACATCAGGAAATTAGGGGCTGTTTTTTGGAGCTTCCGAAGGACAAATGTTTTTTGATGCTTCTTTATGGGCATCAGGATGCCCATCAGTGGGAGCGCTGGTTCCAGCTTCAGCTTATGAACAGAAAAAAGCAGCAAAGCAGCGGCAAGGAGCTGGGCTTTGGCTTTGCGGAGTGCGAGGGCATCGATGGTCTGCGTAAGCTGTATTATACGCTGTATCAATATCTGGAATGGAATATTGTGCTGGGTGATGCGGTGATGATTTCCTATCCGAAGGTTTCCCATATCAACGCGGTCACCTGCACCTATCCGATAGAAATCGAAAGCCGGTTGAAAACGGCATTGTGTGTCGGCGATTTAGAAAGAACAGAAAAAATCATGACCGAATTTCTTACCTATTTCAATGACGGAGCAGTTTACCGTCCGAAAGAAATCAAGGAAACCTACGTCCGGTTTTTGTGGACACTGATCAGCATTGCAAAGGATATTAATTTGATCCGGGAAGGGCAGATCGAAATGCAATCCGTTCTCGAACAGATTACGGAAGCAAAGACGATGGGCGAGCTTAAGGCAGTCCCGCATCTGCTGCTTAAGAAGCTGCAGCCCGGAGAGGAAAAGGAGAGCAGGGCGAGTTTGACCGTGAAGCGTGCGCAGAGCATGATCCATGAATTTTATCAGACGGGGATTACGCTCGAGGAGATTGCGGATAAGCTGAGCATGACGCCCGAGTATTTGGGAACACAGTTCAAGAAGGAGCTCGGCGTTTCCTTCAGCAGCTATATCAAGAAATATCGGCTGAATAAGGCAAAGGAGCTGTTACTTTCCACGCAGCTGAAGCAGTATGAAATCGCGAAGGCGGTAGGCTATATGGACGCTAAATATTTTAGCAGACAGTTCCGCGAATATGTTGGACAGTCCCCGGGCGATTACCAAAAAACACATTAGATTTTTCACCCTTTCTTAGAAATGTTACGTTTTAAGAAGAAAAATTATCCGCTATATTAGCAGTGTAAAACAAATCAGCCAGAACGGTTCTGGAAAATTTAAGGAGGTAAGTATGAAAAAGAAATTACGATCGGTATTGTTGACAACTGCTTTGACGGCGGCGATGCTGGCAGGCTGCGGCTCCTCTGCGGCACCTGCGGCGCAGGATGCGAATGCGGCTGTTGCAGAAGACACGGCGAAGGAAACGCCTGCGGCAACGGAAGCGGACGTATCGGAGGCCGGCAGTCAGAGTGCGGCGGGAAATGTGACAATTTGGTATTACTGGGAAACAGAAGGACACCAGAAGGCGCTGAACCATATTATTGATGAATTTAATTCCTCGCAGAGCGATGTCACCGTAGAGGCAAAATATGTTCCATTTGCGGATTTCAAAAAGCAGCTTTCGATCGGCGCGACTGCGGATGAGCTGCCGGATCTGGTCATTCTTGATAATCCGGATCATGCGGCCTATGTGTCTATGGGAATTTTTGCGGATTTGACCGGAAAATTTGATGTGAGCAGCTATTATCCGGGCCCTGTCAATTCCTGCACGCTGGACGACAAGCTGTACGGCGTTCCATTTGGAAGCAACTGCCTGCTGTTATATTATAACGAGGATATGCTGAAAGCGGCGGGCTGTGAAGTGCCTTCGACATGGGACGAACTGCTTGAAACAGCAAAGGCATGCACGACGGATACGGTTTCCGGTTTTGCATTCTGCAGCCTGCAAAACGAGGAAGGAACCTTTAATTTCCTTCCGTGGGTATGGTCTGCGGGCGCTTCCTCCTATGAAATCAATTCCGAGGGAGGAATCAAGGCGTTAAGCTTTGTCAAGAGTCTCGTTGACGAAGGCGCTATGACAAAGGAAGCGATCAACTGGACGCAGGGCGATACGATGAACCAGTTTATTTCCGGGAATCTTGCGATGATGATTAACGGGACGTGGCAGGTACCGACGATGCGCGAAGAGGTTCCGGATTTGAAATGGAACGTCGCTCCGATTCCGATGGATGCGCAGCAGGCGTCCGGACTTGGCGGTGAAAACTATGCAGTGATCGCAGGCGGTAATGAGGACGGCGCAATTGCATTTTTGAACTATGCGACAAGCGGGGAAACATGCCTTTATATGATGAATACGACGGGATATATTTCAGCAGATTCAACGATCGTGGCGGGACAGTTTGACGGTGATCCGGTATATGAAGCATTTGTAGAAGAAATGCAGTATGCGAATGCGAGAGGTCCGCTTCCGGAGTGGCCGGACGTTTCAGATGCAATTTCACTTGCTTTTAATGAAGTAATTACGGGCGCGAGTGAACCGGCGGATGCCGCTTCAAAAGCGCAGACAACGATTGATGGAATAGTAAAATAACATATGTGATTAATATGGAGAGCAGGAAATCCACGGGCTGTATTTCCTGCTCTTTGTAATAAGAATTTTTAAAATTTTTTAAAAATGACTGATTAAAGGAGTCAAATGAATGAGCAGGTTAAAAAAACTATTTAAATATGATAATGTCGGAATTTTATTCGTGCTTCCCGCATTTTTATACATGCTCTTTTTTGTGGGATATCCGATCGTGACGAATTTTATATTGAGCTTTCAGGACGTGACCGTGAAAACGCTCCGCAATCCGGTGAAGGAATTTGTCGGGTTTCGGAATTATATAGAATTGTGGCAGCAGGACGATGTTTTGCTTCTGTCGTTAAAGAATACGCTCGTATTTACGGTTTCATGCCTTGTTTTCCAGTTTCTCATCGGCTTTTTGCTGGCGCTGCTGTTCAACAAAAAATTTTCCTTTTCCAAGCCGGTCAGAGGGCTTCTCATGATGCCGTGGATGATACCGATCACGATCACAGGCCTGATTTTTAAATTCATGTTCGGCACGGATGTCGGCATTCTTAATTATTTTTTGAGAGGCTTAGGGCTTATCAGCGAGAATATCGATTGGTTGACGAATACGTCGACGGCGATGCCGGCGGTCATCATGGCCAATATCTGGATCGGGATTCCGTTTAACATGATTCTGATAGCAACGGGGCTGACGACGATTCCGACGGAGCTTTATGAAAGCGCGTCGATCGACGGCGCAAATAAGCTGCAGAGCTTCTTAAGGATCACGGTGCCGCTTTTGAAACCGACGATCGAGTCTGTGTTGATTTTGGGATTCATTTATACATTCAAGGTATTTGACCTTGTTTATGTGATGACGAGCGGAGGCCCGGTCAATTCGACGCAGGTGCTGTCCACGTATTCCTACAAGCTTTCCTTTGAAATGTTCAAATACAGCAAAGGCTCCGCCGCGGCAAATGTCCTGTTTCTTATCCTGCTGCTTGTCAGCCTCTTTTATTTGAAATTTGCTTATGCAAAGGAGGAAGAGTGATGGATTCGGGAATAAAATTATCGAAAGCAAAAAACGTCCTGTACTGTATCTTAGCGCTGATCGTCCTGTGCGTGCTGCTGTTTCCGCTCTATTGGATCTTTGTGACCTCGTTAAAGACGGAAAAAGAAATCTTTATGATACCACCCACGTTCTGGCCGCAGATATTAAATACCAAATCTTATTTGGCGCAGCTTGAAAATGGCGATTTCAACATGTTCCGCTCGTTCGGGAACAGCCTGATCATTTCTCTTGGCGCGATGTCGGTCGCGATCGTGCTTGCGGTGCCGGCCTCCTATGGGATTGCCAAGTATGAGTTCAGAGGAAAACAGGTGATTGTACTCGGATTTTTAGTGACACAGATGCTGCCGGTATCCGTATTGCTGACTCCGCTGTTCATTATGTTTAAAAATATGAATCTGTATAATACGCTGTTCGCAACGATGCTCGCGGATGCGACGATCGGTATTCCGTTTTCAATTCTGATTTTAAAAAATTATTTTGCATCGATTCCAAAGGATTTGGAGGAGGCTGCCTATATTGACGGCTGCAACCGTTTCAGCGCGTTTATCCGGGTGTTGATTCCAATCGCAAAGCCTGGCGTTGTTGTTTGCGGCGTGTTCTCGTTTCTTTACGCATGGGGGGATCTGGCATACGGCATGACGTTTATCCTCGATCAGGAAAAGCGTCCGATCACGGCAGGAATATTTAATTTTATGGGACAGTATGGAACAAAATGGAGTTATCTCACAGCATTTGCCGTTGTAACGATTATTCCTGTCGCGCTCATTTTTATCTTTATGCAGAAATACATTATCAGCGGTATGACGAGCGGTGCTGTGAAAGGATAGACGTTAGTCGGGAGGGGAATATGAAAAAGAGAAAACCGCTCAAAATGAAAATGAAGGAGGCGTCCCATGATTGAAAAAAGAGAAGGTAAACTGATATTTTGTTTTGACTCAGAAACCGTATGGCTGGAGGCATGGGGGCCGGATTCGCTGCGGATCCGAGCCACAAAAAACGATTGCATGCCGGTAACGGATTGGGCATTATCAGAGATGTGCAAGACAGATAGTACGATAGAGCTGCACGAAAATGGAGGAACCATCACAAACGGGAAAATAAGGGGCGAACTCTCTAAGTTTGGAAAAATAAGCATCTATAATCAAAATAATATGCTGCTTTTAGAGGAGTACGGCAGGAATAGAAAGGACATCTGCGATGAAACATGCAGCGCGCTGGAGGTGGAGGCGAGAGAATTCAAGCCGATACCGGGTGGCGATTATCATTTGACACAGCGGTTTGAATCGCTTGACAAAGAAGAAAAGCTTTATGGGATGGGTCAGTATCAGCAGCCGTACCTTGATTTAAAGGGGGTGGATCTAGAACTGGCACACCGGAATTCGCAGGCGAGCGTTCCGTTTTTATTATCCTCGCGCGGCTATGGACTGCTCTGGAATAACCCGGGCATCGGAAGAGCGGTGCTTGGCAAAAATATCATGAGCTTTGAAGCATATGCAACAAAGATGCTCGATTATTGGATCGTTGCGGGGGACAGCCCTGCTGAGATTGAAGAAGCGTATGCACATGTCACGGGCAAGGCGCCGATGATGCCGGAATACGGGCTGGGCTTCTGGCAGTGCAAGCTGCGCTATCAGACGCAGGAGGAGCTGCTTAGTGTCGCGCGCGAATATAAGCGGAGGAAGCTCCCGATCGATGTGATCGTCATAGACTTTTTCCACTGGCCGAAGCAGGGAGCGTGGAGATTTGACGAGACGTACTGGCCGGATCCGGAGGGAATGATCGGCGAATTGAACGAAATGGGAATCAAGCTGATGGTATCCATTTGGCCGACGGTGGAACGGGAGAGCGAAAACTATGAGGAAATGCTGGAAAAGGGTTATCTGATCAGGACGGAAAGGGGCGTCAGGACAGGACTGGATTTTCAGAATGCCACGATCCATTATGATGCGACAAATCCCGGTGCGCGCAGCTTCTTATGGGAAAAGATTAAGAAAAATTATTATGAAAAAGGAATCCGGCTGTTTTGGCTTGATGAAGCCGAGCCAGAATATACGGTATATGATTTCGATAACTACCGTTATTATGCAGGAAGCAATCTGCAGATCGGCAACCTGTATCCGCGGGAATATGCGCGTACCTTTTATGAGGGAATGGAGCGGGAAGGACAAAAAGATATCGTGAACCTCCTGCGGTGCGCATGGGCAGGGAGCCAGAAATACGGCGCACTCGTCTGGTCGGGTGATATCGCTTCGAGCTTTGCGAGTATGAAAAATCAGTTGGCTGCGGGCTTAAATATGGGAATTGCCGGAATTCCATGGTGGACGACGGATATCGGCGGGTTCCATGGCGGAAATCCGGATGATCCCGCTTTTCGAGAGCTGTTTGTCCGCTGGTTTGAGTGGGGAACCTTTTGTCCGGTTATGCGTCTGCATGGCGACAGGGAGCCGAGACAGCCGCAGGTCGGTACGACGGGCGGTGCGGCATGCTGTTCCGGTGCGGCAAACGAGGTGTGGAGCTATGGAGAAGAAGTGCTTGCGATCTGCCGTTATTATATGGAAATCAGAGAACGTCTCAGGGACTATACAAGATCGCTCATGAAGGAGGCGCATGAAAAGGGAACACCTGTTATGCGTACGCTGTTTTATGAGTTTCCGAAAGACGAAAAATGTTGGGAGATGGAAGATGAATATATGTATGGCAGCCGCTATCTGATTGCTCCCGTTATGAACGCGGAGGAATATGAAAGGACGGTTTATCTCCCGGATGGAGCTGGTTGGAAGGATTTCTATACGGAAGAACTCTTTGAGGGCGGTCAGAGCATCCGAACCTCATGTCCGTTAAACAGGATTCCGGTATTTAAGAAAATTTAAAAAACCCGATAGACAATTATAAAACGCCATGTTATTATTAACCATATGCGCGGCTTGCGTGAAAGGAGATAACAGTGCATGGGTATTATTGCGACAATCATCATAGGTGCGATCGCCGGTTGGATTGCAGGTAAGATCATGAGATCGGAAGGCGGCCTGATTAGAAACATCATAGTCGGAATAGTTGGCTCTTTTGTCGGTGGGTTAATATTTCAAATTTTAGGTTTTGGCAGTATTGCGACGTTTAGTTTAGCGGGAATTATTGTTGGCGTCATCGGTGCATGTATTTGCATTGCTATCGCCAGAGCCATCACAAAATAAAGGAATGTTAAGGTGCAGGGCATGTAGCCCTGCATTTTTTTATTACATGGGAAATTTCTATGAATTTCCCATGTAATAAAATTTTATGCGCAGCTACGCGCGCGGAACAAAAGCTGTGCTGTCATAGGAAAGACCTTGTTATGTTGTAGTAGTAAAGTTTTGATTTCTGAGGAGAATTACGAATTATGAAAAAGTTAATCGGAAGTAAGGAATTTTATAAGGGTGTACTGGCGATCGCGGTTCCGATCATGCTGCAAAACGGGATCACGAACTTTGTCGGGATGCTCGATAATATTATGGTGGGCTTGGTCGGCACGGAGCAGATGTCGGGCGTATCGATCGTAAATCAGCTCATCTTTGTATTTAATTTATGCATTTTTGGCGGAATATCCGGCGCGGGCATTTTCGGCGCGCAGTTTTACGGACAAAGGAATAACGAAGGGATCCGGGCGACATTCCGGTTCAAACTGGTCATGTGCGCGGTGATCCTGCTTGCGGCAATCGCAGTTTTTATCGGATATGACACGCAGCTTATTTCCCTTTATCTGCATGAAGGCTCCGGCGGCGGTGATTTGGCGGCGACGCTTGCATATGGAGAGAAATATTTGAAAATTATGCTGGTCGGCTTGGTTCCGTTTACTTTGGAGCAGTGCTATTCTTCGACGCTGCGTGAGACCGGAGAGACAGTCGTGCCGATGAAGGCGAGTATTGCGGCGGTTTTTATCAACCTTGTTTTAAATTATATATTGATTTACGGGAAATGCGGGCTTCCGGTGCTGGGAGTGGAAGGCGCTGCGTATGCGACGGTCATCGCACGTTTTATCCAGACGGCGATCGTAGTGATCTGGACACACCGGCATCTGGATCGAAATCCGTTCATGGAGGGCGCTTACAGGAGCCTTCGGATACCGCTTGGCCTGACGGGAAAAATATTGAGGATGGGCATCCCGCTGCTGATAAACGAAGGACTTTGGGCGTCGGGCGTCGCCGTGCAGACACAGTGTTATTCTGTGCGCGGTCTGACGGTCATTGCGGGCCTCAATATCAATTCGACGATTTATAATGTGTTTACGATCGCCTTTATCGCGCTTGGAGATTCGGTCGCGATCATTGCGGGCCAGCTTCTTGGCGCAGGTAAATTGAAGGAAGCGAAGGAGACGGCCTATAAGATCATCTTCTTTTCCGTTTGCTGCTGCTTTGTGCTGGGCTGTATTTTGGCAGGAACGGCGCATCTGTTCCCTCAGATTTATAATACGACGCAGGAGGTGCGCACGATGGCAACGTGGATGATCCGGATTTCAGCGGTTGTGATGCCGCTGCAGGCTTTTCTGCATGCGACGTATTTTACGATCCGATCAGGAGGAAAGACCGTCATTACATTTTTATTTGACAGTGTATTTTTATGGGTGATCGCGGTGCCGGCGGCCTATCTGCTGTCTTATTATACAAAGCTGCCGGTGCTTATGGTATTTTTGCTTTGCCAATTGTTAGACAGCATGAAGGCACTCATCGGATGGCTGATTATGATAAGCGGAATTTGGATGCAGAACATCGTCGGAAAAGAAGCATGCGCTTTGGAGGACAACTGAAAATACAGTTTCTTTTTGCCGGAATTTGCTGTATGATTAATGAAATAATAGATTTAAAAAAGAGTCATAAAGGGGGAGAGGGCTTTACCATATCGATGATGTTTGTATGGTAAGGCCCTCGTTTAGGGTTGTAAAAGCATACCGCTGTTTGGCTGAAATAGCGGCAGGTGAAACCTATGTTTATTGCTTCGATGCCATCATAGTTAATAAGACTGAAATTAGTCTGAAAAAATAAAAGAACCCTTTCAGCTTATTTTCAGAAGAATCCAGTATAATCAGTCAAAAAGGGTGCGAGAGAAGCGGTAGTGTGGATTAGGCGGATTGACTAGACGGCCGTCGAGGAACCGCCGGGGAATGGAGAAGGACGATGCGAATATTAATTGTGGAAGACGAGGTCAGGCTTGCGGAGGCGCTCGGACAGATCATGAAGGAGCAAAAATACATGGTTGATATCGCCTACGATGGGGAAGAAGGGTATGATTATGCGATGGGCGATGATTATGATGTCATTGTGCTGGATGTGATGCTGCCGAAAATGAACGGTTTTCAAATTGTAAAAAACATGCGTCTGAATAAAAGGTCAACACCTGTTATTTTATTGACGGCACGCGACGAAGTGACTGATAAAATAACAGGGTTGGATTTCGGCGCGGACGATTATATGACAAAACCATTTGAGGCAGAGGAATTGCTTGCTAGGATTCGGGCACTTTCCAGAAGACAGGGCGAAGTAGTAACGGATGTTATTAGATATGGTGATCTGGAGTTAAACCTATCCAACTATGAGCTGCGCTGTAAAAAAAGGACGGTGCATCTGGGCTTTAAAGAATTTGAGGTGTTAAAGCTTCTGATGTCTAACTCGAATCAGATTTTGCCTAAGGAAATGCTGATCGTGAAAGTGTGGGGGGCGGATTCGGAGGCGGAGGACAACAATGTGGAGGCCTATATTTCATTTTTGAGGAAAAAGATGGCGCATGTCGGATCCAAAGTTTCGGTAGGGACAGTTCGAAAGGTCGGGTATCGTTTAGAAGAGGGAAAGTAGATGCTACAGAAATTACAAAAAAAATTTGTATTGATCAATATGAGTCTTGTTAACCTTGTGCTGATCGCCACGTTTACTGCGATTTGTTTTTTTAACTATACAGACATGAAAAAAGACTGGCACGCCATTTTGATTAGCACAGCGATGATGAAGGAAGAACCGGGTCCTCGCCAGTTTCCGTTTGATAAGAAAGCACCGGAGGATACATTGATAGAAATTCCCGGACAGGAGGCGGAGGGCACTCATCAGGGGAAAGCCGAAGGAAACATACCACAGACCCCGCAGCGGAGAGATGACAGCGCGCTTATGAATGCGATTTCCTTTCGTGTGAGCGTTGACGGAGAGGGGAAGGTTATTTCTAAGTTGGGCAATAACGTGGAGGTTTCCGAGGAGCTTCTTTCTGAAATTGTAGACAAGGCGCTTGCGGCTGCTAAGACAAAAAAGGAAGGCGTTTTACAAGAATATAAACTGCGTTATCTTGTTATGAACGGACAGGATCACATGGTTGAAACCGTCGCTTTTTTAGATGTGTCAAGACAGATGGCTGATTTTAGAAGTCTTGTTTTGACGCTGCTTGTTGTGGGTATTATTGGCGAGCTGGCATTTCTGGCCATCAGCATTTTCCTTGCTCGCTTCACGATGAAACCAGTAAAAACTGCGTGGGAGCAGCAGCGCCAGTTTGTTGCGGATGCGTCTCATGAGTTGAAGACTCCGCTGACTGTCGTGCTTGCCAACACAGGTATTTTACTTAGCCATAAGGAGGATAAAATCGCCCTGCAGGAAAAGTGGATCTATTACATTAAGGACGAGGCGGAGCGTATGAAAAAGCTCGTTGAGGATATGTTGTTTCTCGCCAAATCTGATACGGCCAAAATACCGCTTGAAAAACGCGAGGTGAATTTCAGCGACCTTGTTTTCAACAGTCTGCTGACATTTGAGTCCATTGCTTTCGAACAGAAAATCAGGCTTAACCAGGAGATTGAGCAGGATGTACTTCTTTGCGGCAATGAGGCGCAGCTTCGCCAGTTGATTGCGATTTTACTGGATAATGCCTGCAAATATACAACTGCGGACGGAGGGGTGAGTGTTACACTTTTAAAAAAGCAGGATAAAGTAAGTTTTTCTGTGCAAAATGCTGGTTCTTTTATTCCGAAGGAGGAGCAGGGGAAAATATTTGAGCGTTTTTATCGGGTGGACGAATCGAGAGTCAGGAAGGAAGGCGGTTACGGTCTTGGTCTTTCCATTGCCAAAAGCATTGTGGAAGCACACAAAGGAAAGTTGATTGTTACAAGCAATGAACAGGAGGGAACTATTTTTACTGTACATTTGTGAATGGATGAGACCATAGCAAATAGGTCTTTCAAAACAGTGAAAAAAAATATCAGAAAAATAAAAATTCGGGTATTGATTTTCATATTGCTTCATGATATGATGGACAAACCAAAAGTTTGAATATACAATTCTATTTCAGATGGGAATCAAATTTTATTCAATTCATGACTGTGTTTTCACACAGAAATATTCAAACAAGTAGTTATCAAAGAATATAAAGCAGGTAAAATTATGCAAATAAGTTTTTTTGTATGCAATGAAGCTGCTGCTGAGGAATTTATTTATCTGGATGTTTTGTTCGAGAAAAGAGAACTTACACCGCAAGAAACAAAGGAAGAGAAAACGGAGGGATTTTACATCACTGCGGAACTGTTTTCTTTAAAAGAGGATATTCGGATCAGTTTTCAGGTGCGGGGAAAGGATATTTTTTTTCCAAAAAGCAATTTTTGCTTGTATCAGCTTTGGCAAAATGGAGAGGAAGTCAAGTCGGAATGTTATGGGAAACGGGCACAGACCGTATTTCGCATTGTGACAATTCACAGAGAAAAGCTTTGGATGTGTCTTTGCTTAGGGGGGAATATGCAGGCGGTGCTTTATCAAACAGGAGGGACTGCAATTTCTCTCGGCAGAGGATCGGATAATACAGTGTGCTGCGCTGAAACAGACATGCTTTCTAAAAGGCATATCTGTATTAGAACGAGCGGACAGGAAACAGAGCTTCTGATGGAAGGGAGGAACGGAGGATACTTGAATCGAAATTATTTAAGCAGATATGAACGGGTAATTTTGCAGTATGGAGACGTAATACAGCTTTTTGGGTGGACAATGATCTGGCTAGAGGAGCTGCTTGCGGTCTACTCCTTGAGTGGAGAGCAGGCCGTAATAAATCTTGAACGATATAAGCACGAAAGCGATGTCTTAGAAAAACGGGGTGGATATGGGCATGTGTTTTCACCGGCCCCCAGAAATTATAGTTTGCCTGATAAGGAGGAGGTGGAGCTGGAGTTTCCTCCGGAAAAACAAGAAATTGAAAAACGATCGTTATTTTTAACGATTGGGCCAGCCTTTACGATGATAATACCAATGCTGTTGGGTTTTGGCGCGGTAATTTGGAACAAAAATGGTGAAAATGGACAGTTTCTGCATACGGGTTTGATTACTGCGGCGTCCTCTGCGGTACTCGGTAGTTTTTGGGCTTATATGAATATCAGGCAGCATAAAAAGGGGCTGCGGGAATCAGAGCGGCGCCGACGGATGGCATACCAAAATTATGCGACAAACTGTGAGCAAAAAATTAAGGAAAAATACCGTCATCATCAAAATGTTTTGAGAGGAATGTATTTGCCGATTGCGGATTGTATGAGAGAAGCGGGAGGTTTGCCGTGTTTGTGGAATCGTACGGAGCGTGATAAAGACTTTTTGGCCTGCCGGGTTGGAATCGGAAATCTTCCCTTTGATGTCCCGATTGTTATTCCGAAGGAACGTTTTTCAATAGCTGAGGATTCCTTGAAGGAAATCCCTGCCCGCCTTAAAAAGAGGTACAAAGAGCTAAAAGAGGTTCCGGTTTGCGTTGATTTACGAGAGGCGCATCTTTGCGGTGTGGTTGCCGGCAGGACAGAGGATTTGGCAGGTCTCCTATGGCTGCTTGCATTACAGATCAGTGCGGCATGCAGTGAAAAACAGATGCGGCTTGTCTGTCTGTTTGCAAGGTCAAAGGTACCGACATCCGGTCTGATGTGGCTACGATGGCTTCCTCATTTATGGGCAGACGAAATACGACTGCTTGCATTCGATTCGGTTCATGCAAAAAGGATCGTCTATCAGGCGGAGCAGCTTTTGAAAGAACCTGGGGAACAGGAGAAGTACTGGGTTGTCTTCACGGATGATTATGGGCTGCTCGGAAAAAACATGGTTGAAGATGAACGGATTTGTGTGCTGCTGTTTGCGAACAACTATAGGGAACTTCCGGTAGAATGTCGCTATATTTTATTAAAAAGTGCCGGCTTTTCGGGACAGATTGTGCTGAAGGCAGAGTCAGCATTTCGCAGGGAGCTTTGTTTTGACAGTGTGTGCAGAGAAGAAGCAGAGACCTATGCAAGGAGGATGTGCGGACTGGCTTCCGGGTTTGAGCAGGGAAAAGCTCAAATGCCAAAGAAGGTGACGATTTTTGAGCTTTTTGGAAATCAAAAAACAAACAGGGATGCAATTTGCAGACGCTGGTGCGAGGGAGGGGCAAAGGATAGTCTTTGCATCGAAATCGGGGTGGCAGAAGGAAGCAGAAGCTGCTTTCTGGATGCGCATGAGCGGGGTCATGGTCCGCACGGATTAATTGCCGGAATGACGGGAAGCGGAAAAAGCGAAATGCTGCAAACAATTATCCTTTCGTTGGCAATGCGATTTTCTCCTTTGGAGGTGGGATTCTTTTTGATTGACTATAAGGGAGGAGGAATGGCAAATCTATTTGCGCAGCTGCCTCATCTGCTCGGCAGCATTTCAAATCTTTCGGGTGGTATGATTTATCGGGCGATGGTATCGATTCGAAGTGAAAATGAGCGTAGGCAGCGTTTGTTCCTAACTGCCGCGGTGAATCAAATTTATGACTATCAAAAGCTGTACGGCGAAGGGCTTGTTACGATTCCGCTTCCCCATATTTTTATTATCATCGATGAATTTGCGGAACTGAAACGTGAGGAGCCGGATTTTATGAGAGAACTGGTCAGTGTTGCCCAGGTTGGCAGGAGCCTTGGAATGCATCTGATTCTTGCGACACAGAAACCCTCCGGCACGGTGGACGATAATATTTGGAGCAACGCAAGGTTTCGGATCTGCCTGCGTGTGCAGGATAAGCAGGACAGCAATGAGATGCTGCACCGCCCGGATGCCGCTTTCCTTACGAATCCCGGAAGAGCGATTTTACAGGTAGGAAACGACGAGTTATATGAGATGTTTCAAGGTGCCTATACAATGGAACCTTATCTTGAGAAAGAGCAGGAGAAGGAGTCGGTCCATTTGTTGGATGAATACGGAGAAAAAAGCAGTGTCTATGCACCTCTTAAGCCGTATGGAGCAAGTATTGAAGCAGTCCAGCCTCAAATCAAAAAGCTATTAGAAGAAATTGCAGGGGCGGCAGCCATCATGAATGTCCCAAAGCAGGACAGCCTGTGGCTACCGGTGCTTCCGGAAACCTTATATTTAGAGGAGTTTTGTGCGGCGGAACAGGAGCAGCAAGAAACATATCAAATATCAGTCGGTCGTTATGACGACCCGAGGCATCAGAAACAGGGCACTTACAGCATCAGCCTGCCAAAGGGCGGGCACCATGTCATCTGCGGTATCGCAGCATGTGGAAAAAGTACATTTCTGCAAACGATTCTTTATGCGTTAATCAAACAGGAAACTCCCGAAACACTACAGATTTACATCATTGATTACAGCAGCAGTCTATTAGCAGGATTCGCACAAAGCAGTCTGGTTGGCGGCGTGATAACGGAAGAAGAGCAGGGTCAGCTGCCAAAGCTGTTCTTTATGTTAAGGGAGTTGCTGCTTGAGCGAAAAAGGCTATTTCAGGGAGGAAGCTTTTCTCAATATTGTTTTGCAAATGCAAACGCACCGCCGGCTATTCTATTTGTAATCGATGATTATGGAGGCTTTCGTGAGAAAACAGACGGCAAGCACGATGACGATATGCAGGAGCTTGCAAAATATGGTGAGAATTATGGAATTTATTTAATTCTGACGACTTCCGGCATCGGCACCAAAGAGCTTCCCGCAAGACTGTTTGAAAATTGTAAAACAGGAATCTGCCTCTTGATGAGCGATAAATATCGGTATTGCGAGGTGTTAAGGACGATGCAGATTCCGCTGAGGCCGCCGGAAAACAGCAGGGGAAGGGGCATTGCATGGATTGAAGGGGAGCTGCTGGAATTTCAATGCGCAATTTGCATGAAGAGTCAAAATGATTTTGACAGAATGGAGAGACTACGAATCAGAATACAACAGCAAAACGAAGCATTTCCAAACCGTCGTGCGCGACGCATTCCGCAAATACCAGAACATCCTGTTTTGTCAGAGTTTTTCAAACTGTTAGATGAAACCGGATGGCAAAGCAGCGAAGGGCTGCCCGTCGGATACGAGGAACAGAGCGGAAAAATATATGGGATTCCCTTTTGGGGAATACGACACGTGCTTATCACGGGAAAAAAGAATACAGGAAAGAGTAACTGTTTGACAATTATGAAAAGGGTCGCCACAAGGTTCGGTATTTTTTGCAAAGAAATTTGGTCGATTGGCGAGCTTGCAGAAAGCATACGGGAAAATGAAGAAAAGGTGCAGTCTGGAAAGGTTTCACAAGAACTGTTGAAGTGTGGGTTTCTGTATTTGCTTCCGGAGTATGGAAGGCTGTGTGATGCATTTTATACAAAACAATATCAAAAGGAAACAGAAACATATCTGAACGGGATATTGGGGGAAAATGGATTACATAAAGTGATTGCCATTGTGAGAAAGGAGGATATGGGGATGTTGGCGGGAAGACCTCTATTTGAAGTATTGATACAGGAGGCATACGGAATCCATATGGGCGGAGCGCTCGAAAGCCAAAGCTTGTTTGATTTTTCTGAGATTTCGTTTAGCCGGAAAAGTATTGTAAAAAAGGCTGGCTGCGGGACAGTGCCGCGATATCGACAACTTACTTTTTCCGGTGATGTCATTTTACCGCTTTGTGAGGAGGAATGATATGAATTATGTGGATATCCGGATTCCGCAGCTTGCGAAAACTGTTGACTGCAAACTTGAGGAGCATGTCAAAATAGCGGTGCTGCTTTGCCAGCTCTCCGTAATTTTGCTTGGAAGAAAGGAGGAAGGTATGTTATTTTTGCCAAGTCAAAAGAAAATATTGGCGAAGGAACAGACACTGGCAGAGCAGGGGGTTGCAAGC
>CAZBRY010000030.1:0-588 GCA_964494285.1 uncultured Lachnospiraceae bacterium | reverse complement strand
GAAGGGGGGGGACGTGTAACGTGATTTTATTAAGGGCGGAATATGCAAAGATGTGCACGACGGCCGAGCGGCTGCGGGAACTGTGCAGCGGGCTTAAAAAGCATTTGGAAAGCCTTGAAAAAAGTGTGGGTCGTCTGGAGCTTACTTGGGATGGTGATGCAAATGCCGCGTTTATGCTTCAGATGCAGGAGGATTTCATCAAACTGCATCTGTTGCGGGAAAGTGCGGAGGTGATGACCGGGCTGCTGTTGTCCGCCATAGAAGAATATCAAAAAACAGAATTGGTGATTGAACAAAAAATAGGAGGGATTAAAGTATGAAATCAAAGGAAGAGATTGAGATTGATTTTTCAAGAGCAATCACACAGGCGCAAGAGCTTGAAGAAATTGCAAAGGAGTTGAGCCAGGCTGCAAATGCGCATATTGCAGGTGCTCTCGAAATGCTTGCCTTAAGTTGGCAGGGAGAAAATGCGGATCGCTATCAGGGAAAAGGGACCATACTGAAACGGGATATGTTTGAGACGGCAGATGATTTGATTAAGGTGGCAAAAAATATCCGCAAGACATCTGAGATCGTTTATCGAGCAGA
>CAZBRY010000029.1:0-16209 GCA_964494285.1 uncultured Lachnospiraceae bacterium | reverse complement strand
CTACGTCGAATTCAACAGAAGCGCCTTCTTCTAATGACTTGAAGCCGTCCATGCTAAGTCCTGAATAGTGTACGAATACATCGTTTCCAGCCTCGTCAGAGATAAATCCGTATCCCTTTTGGTTATTGAACCACTTTACTGTACCTTTCATTATAGATACCTCCGAAATAATATAATAGCGATATAATTATTTATATCATTGCAATCATAGCATAACTGTTTAAAAAAGTAAACAAAAATGTGAAAAAATATAACAAAATTACAAAAAAGAATCTAGTATCCGGTTGCATTTCTGCTCATAATCATGTAAAATCTCTATTTACAGGGCAATATAGAGGCACAAAAGGGAGTGAAATCGTGGAGAAAGTAAAGAAAGTCTTGAATTACATATTGGTCGACGGACTTAGCGGCATGACGATGGGATTGTTCGCCACTTTAATTATTGGTACGATCATTAAGCAGATTGGCTCCTATGTGCCGGGCGTTCTTGGAAACTATCTCGTCATTGTCGGACAGATTGCTTCCAGCGTGACCGGTGCCGGAGTGGGATGCGGCGTTGCCTATAAATTTAAGGAATCTCCCCTTGTGACATTTTCTGCGGCGGTGTGCGGCATGGTGGGTGCATTTGCGAGCAAGCTGATTGCCGGGGCGCTGTTTGTTGAGGGTGTGATCCATTACGCAGGTCCGGGAGAACCACTTGGTGCTTATATTGCAGCACTTGCAGGTATTACGGTCGGACGTCTCGTATCGGGAAAGACAAAGGTGGATATTCTCGTGACGCCGTTTGTGACAGTTGCGGTCGGTTCTGCGGTCGGGGTTTTATTTGGACCGCCGATGGCAGGCTTTATGATGTGGCTTGGCAGTATTGTAAACTGGAGCACGCAGCGGCAGCCGCTCTTGATGGGCATTTTGGTGTCTGTTATTATGGGTATTGTATTGACACTTCCAATTAGTTCGGCGGCGCTCGGCCTCATCTTAAACCTTTCGGGAATTGCGGCAGGCGCGGCGACAGTCGGCTGCTGTGCGAATATGATTGGTTTTGCGGTCGCGAGCTTTCGTGAGAATGGCTGGGGCGGTTTTTTTGCACAGGGCGTCGGCACAAGCATGCTTCAAATGCCGAATATTATCAGAAAGCCAATTATCTGGCTGCCGGCAATTATTACGAGCGCAGTGCTTGGTCCGATATCGACGCTCGTATTTCAAATGGAAAATAATGCGACAGGCTCCGGAATGGGAACGTCGGGACTGGTCGGCCAATTGATGACCTATGAGGTGATGACTGCGACACAGGCTCCGGCTCTCGTTATAGGGAAAATAGTGCTGCTGCATATCGTTTTGCCGGGAACGATCGCTCTAGGCATCTCCGAGCTGATGAGAAAGAGGGGACTCATTCAGGAAGGCGACATGAAGTTAGAAGTATAACTGGATAATAAGGGAAAATACAGGAGAGAAATATGATTAATGAAAAAAAGGATGACTTGCGTAAGCGTTTGACAGGTCATAAAAAGCGCGCGGAAAAACGTCTGACACGCTTTACGGTCATGCTCATACCGGATTCGGCAGATAAGACGCATTCGTTTGAACTCACATTTGATCAGCTTGCAAAGTGGCTCGTCAGTACCGTGGCTGTAATCCTCATTGTTGTGAGCCTGCTCATTTCTTTTGCAATAAAGAATTATCGGCTGGCGTACGGTGATGGTGGCATTAAGGCGCAGCTGACCGAGCTGGAAAATAAAAATTTGCAGCTTAAGGCAGAAAAAGAAAAACTGAACGAGCAGATTGTTTCCTTAAATGAGGAGCTTGAGGAAAAGCGAAGCGCGGAACGATTTGCGGCGGAGGCATTGGAAGCGGAGGCGATGCCAACGGGGCTTCCTCTTGACGGAACGGCGGTACTCATTCAGGATCCGAGTGCGCAGGAGGGCAAGGAGATCAAAGGCAGGGTTGTATTTACGGCGATGGCGGGAACCGCGGTAGTCGCTTCGGGCAGCGGTACAGTATCCGCTGTCAGTACAGATGTCAATTACGGAAATGCTGTCGTTATTGACCATGGAAACGGTTACGTGACCACCTACCGCACATCGGCATCAATCAGGGTAAAGCAGGGCGATACGGTCAGGAAAAATGAGGTCCTTGGCGTAATGTCCGTAGACGACGTACTGTTGGCTTATGAAATTAAAAAAGATGGCGAGGCGGTCGAACCATTGGATCTGATGGAAATCGCGGGCTAGGTTGTACCAAAAAGAAAGAGGGAAGAGAATATGTTTGGAAGAGAACGAGAAGACAAAATTAATTTAGCAAATTATACGGTGACGACGATGGTGGGAAGCGATACGGTAGTTGAGGGAACAATCATTACGAAGTCGTCAGTCAGAATAGATGGCACATTGATCGGAGGTGTGTCAGCAGAAGGAGTCGTTATATTGACAAAGCAGGGGAAGATTCATGGAAATATCATGGCTGAAAACATTATCGTTGCCGGCGTTGTGGAAGGAAATATGCAAATTCGTGAAAAGGTGGATGTAGAGCCGACCGGTGAAATTTACGGAGATATTACGACGAAGAAGCTGCTGATTGATGAGGAGTCTATTTTCCAAGGAAACTGCTACATGAATCGTGATAAGCAGGCGGAAATTGCCAAAAGAAAGGAAAAGACTGAGGAAATCTCTTTTGGTGAAACAGAGGAAGAGAGTGGATCGACTTTAAAATCTCCCAAGAGGCAGAAAGCTGCAAATAAAAAGAAGGAAGCGCTCGTTGACCAGGCAGAGGAAGAAAAAATAACGGAAGAAATGGCGCAGGAAACTGAAGAAGAAATAGAGGAAGAAAAAAGCGGAGCGGCTGCGGATGTTGCAGAAGCGGATGACGATATTGCCTTTCTCGACGTGAATGTCAGCAAAAACAATAATGGCGTAAATGATAACAAAAGGCGCAGAAGCTAGCGATTCAAAATTAAAATTAAGGTGGAAGCGGAAAAGTAAGAATTTCGCTTCCATTTTTGTTGAAAAGTGTCAGTCGAGGGGTTAAAATAAAAGGGGTATACTAAAAATAAGGCGACAATATAAAATACGGAAGAAAGAGAGAAGGGCGATTGAACAATCGAATAAAAAAAAGGGGAAAGGCGGTCATGATCTGCCTGCTGATCTCTATCTTTTTTTTCGGAGTTGTGAGCGGGATGCTGCTCATTCATTTTACAGAGACAGCAAAGCTCAGTGAGGAAATAGAAGAGGTTGAAGAAGTCGAAGAGCAGCCGGTGGTCCATGTTTATGTGCCGGAGCGCAGACGTGTTTACGGGCAGATACCGGTCAATTCCTACAGGCTGGACCATTTTAAGCTGGAAGACGGATTTATGGTCTATTATGACGAGGAGGGCAATCAGATTTCCCGTCTCGGCGTTGATATCAGCTATCATCAGCAGAGGATCGACTGGGAAGAATTAAAAAATTCCAAGGCGGAATTTGTCATGCTGCGCTGCGGTTATCGTGGATATACGGAGGGCGGTCTGATCGTGGATGAAAAGTTTAAGGAGTACGCACAGGCGGCAAATGATGCTGGAATTCCGCTCGGCGTTTATTTCTTTACGCAGGCGATCACAGTAGAGGAGGCGGAGGAAGAGGCGGAGTTTGTGCTTTCTCTGATCGAGGATTATGAGATTAGCTATCCGGTTGCATTTGATACAGAATATGTATTGGACAGCGAGGCGCGCACGCGTACGACAGAAATTTCGGACACGCTGCGCAGTCGGATGTGCATCGCTTTTTGTAAGAAGATAGAGGAAGCGGGCTATTATCCGATGATTTATGCGGGTGAAAACTGGATGCGCCGCAATCTGAACTTGAGCATGCTCCAGGAGTACGACTTTTGGGCGCCGCAGTATCTGGAAGAAAACGATTTTATGTATGATTTTACGATTTGGCAATACACGGAGTCTGGCTTTATCCCCGGCGTGGATGGCGAAGTTGATTTAAATATCAGTATGATCGATTATACATCATTTGTGCCGGCACTTAGAGAAGCGGTGCTCTCCGGCGGTGATATTATGGCAGTTGCACCTTCGGATGGCCAGGTTGAGATTGCATCGGAGATCACATCAGAGGGAGGTCAAGGCGATGCGGAGCAGGATAACCAGGCTGCAGAACCAAGTGAGGGAAATGCTGGAGAATAAAAGCAAAAAATGACGAATTGTAAATATTGACAAATTTAGAAAATATGATACAATAAAACGGTGGCGTAAAAACATCTATTGTAAATTACGAGCCGTTACCTGTTATTTACAATAAAATTTTACGGTGGGGGAAAAATGGAACAACGATTCGATGGAAACAGGCGCAAAATGCGGCTGGGTGATATACTATTAAATCAACAAGTCATTACGGAGGAACAGCTTGCAAGGGCTTTGCAGCGGCAAGCGGGAACCGGGCGTAAGCTCGGTGAGGTTATGGTAGACGAAGGCGTCACGACAGAGGAGGCGATCGCGCATGCGCTCAGCAGCCAGCTCGGGATGGAATATGTCAACTTGAATGGCCTCAAAATACCGGACGAAATTATCAGTTTGGTCAGTTCTTCTGTTGTCAAGAAATATACAGCAATCCCCTACATGTTTGACGAAAAAAGTGCAAATGTATTGAAGGTGGCGATGTCCGATCCGATGGATATGGCAGCAGTTGATGATTTTGCGATCATAACAAATTTGCAGATTGAGCCTGTTGTCGCGACGACGAGACAGATTCTGCTTTTTATCGATCGTTATTACAGCACTGCGGATGTCAAGAGTGCGGCCGATCTGTACGCGAAGGAGCGCGAGGAGCTGTATAAGGAGGAGAGCGAGGAGCTGTACAGCGAGGATATCAGCAATTCTCCAATCGTACAGCTTGTCAAGACGATGATCGAGCAGGCCGTGCGCCAGCGTGCGAGCGATATCCATGTCGAACCGATGGAGAATCAGGTTCGTATCCGGTATCGTATCGACGGCGCTCTGTATGAGAGGATGGCATACAGCCCGAGGCTGCTGCCGGCTATCACCGCACGTATTAAGATCATTGGCGGAATGGATATTTCCGAGAAGAGGAAGCCGCAGGACGGCAGGATTACGCAGGTTGTGGACAGGCAGGAATTCGATATCCGTGTTTCCGTGCTGCCGACCGTATACGGGGAAAAGACCGTTATGCGTCTGACCTCCAAGAGTGGGCTGACGCGTGCCAAGAGTCAGTTGGGTCTTCGACCGAATGAGCAGAAGCAATTTGACCATATATTAAAGAATCCACATGGCATCATCCTTGTTACAGGACCGACCGGAAGCGGTAAATCTACGACGCTCTATACGGCACTCAGCGAGTTGAACACTGAGGATGTCAACATCATTACAGTAGAGGATCCGGTAGAGGCGAATATTGACGGTATTAATCAGGTACATGTCAATTCCAAGGCTGATTTAACCTTTGCGACGGCGCTGCGTTCGATCCTGCGTCAGGATCCGGACATTATTATGATCGGTGAGATCCGCGACGGCGAGACGGCGGGCATTGCAGTGCAGGCTTCTATTACGGGGCATCTTGTGGTCAGTACCTTACATACAAACTCGACGGCAGGCTCCGTCGGACGACTGATTGATATGGGAGTGGAATCCTACCTGCTGGCGGATGCGGTTGTCGGCATCATTGCCCAGCGTCTTGTCAGGCGCCTTTGCCCGAATTGCAGGCGGGCTGTCGAAGCCACGCAGGATCAGAAGGAACTGCTGCTTGCCGACCCGGACAAGCCACTTACAATTTACGAGCCATGTGGATGTACCCAGTGCGATAACACCGGATATAAAGGACGAATCGGCGTATATGAGATCATGGAGATTACACCGGAGCTAAAACCGCTGATCTCACACAAGGCCTCTGCAGAGGAAATCAAGAAAGTAGCGCTTTCACAGGGCATGAATACACTTCGCATGAGTGCGACGCAGTATGTGCTGGATGGGACGACTTCTATTTCGGAAATGACGAAAGTATCGTTTGACGTATAGCAAGCTGGGAGGAAATAGATGTGCTAAAACTGGAATCCGCACTGGAGATGGCAATGAAACGGGGAGCCTCCGATGTGCACTTTTCGGTCGGGAGACCAATCATGATCCGTGTGGATGGCACGCTGCTTCAGTTGAATGAAGATGTGCTTAAGCCGCAGGACGTTAAAGAAATGATTTTGCCGATTCTGACGGAAAAGCAGAATGCGACAATCGAGGAGCACGGCGAGCTGGATTTTGCCTATTCGCTCACAGGTGTCGGGCGCTTTCGTCTGAATGTTTTTAAGCAGCGGGGAACCTATGCGGCAGCACTGCGCCTCCTGCCATTTGAGATACCGACACCGGAGCAGCTTAATATTCCGAAAGCGGTGCTTGAGGTGACGACGAAAAAGAGAGGACTGGTGCTTGTCACCGGACCGACCGGCAGCGGAAAATCCACAACACTTGCATCGCTCATTAACGTAATCAATCAGAGATATGCGGGACATATTATTACTTTGGAGGATCCGATCGAATATTTACATAAAAGCCAGAAAGCGATTGTCAACCAAAGGGAAATTGGATTGGATACAAAGGGCTATGCGCCGGCACTGCGCGCGGCACTCAGACAGGATCCTGATATCATCCTGCTCGGAGAGATGCGCGATCTTGATACGATCGCGACAGCGGTGACGGCAGCGGAGACCGGGCACCTTGTGTTTTCCACACTGCATACGATTGGTGCGTCGAGCACGATTGACCGTATCGTCGATGTATTTCCGCCGCATCAGCAGGAGCAGATCCGCATTCAGCTGGCAACTGTGCTCGAATGCGTTGTTTCTCAGGCTCTGCTGCCGACCCAGGAGGGCGGTCGATGTGCGGCCTTCGAGGTTATGGTGGCGAATTCTGCGATTCGGAATCTGATTCGAGAGGGAAAGACATTCCAAATTCCTTCCATGATACAGACAAACCGCAAGGCGGGAATGATCACGCTCGACGATGCACTGTACGAGTTGTATGTGATGCAGAAAATCAGTGCGGAAACTGCGCTGACCTTTGCGCAGGACTATGCTTATTTGAGCAGGAAAATCATGTAGGAGGATAGGAAAGTGCCCAGTTTTTCGTATGAAGCAGTCGATAAATTAGGAAAGACACAAAAAGGCAGCTTAGAGGCTGTCACAAAGGAAAAAGCGCTTGCCGTACTGAAATCAGAGGGACGGATTCCTCTGAATGTGACGGAGCAGACTGCGCTGACAAAGGATATTTCGTTTGACATCGGCGGCAAGCCCAAGGCACGGGATTACAGTGTATTCTGCCGGCAGTTTGTCAGTATGACACAGGCGGGCGTGACGCTGATTGACGCGCTGAATATGCTGGGCGAGCAAACCGAAAATAAAAAACTTGCGAAAGCAATCAAAGAAATTCAGATCGGCGTTGAAAAGGGAGAATCCTTAACGAATTCGATGAAGGAGCAGAAGTTTTTGCCTTCGCTGCTTTGCAGTATGGTCGAAGCCGGCGAAGCCTCGGGAAGTCTCGATACTGCACTTGACAGGATGGCGACCCACTTCGAAAAGGATGCCAAGGTCAAGGCACTCGTCAAAAAGGCAGCAATCTATCCGGTTATTGTCTGTATTGTTGCAGTGGTCGTTGTCATTGTCATGCTGACGACGGTCATTCCGAGCTACACCTCGATGTTTGAGGATATGGATATGGAGTTGCCGAAGATCACGCAGGCTGTCGTCGTGCTCAGTGACTTTTTGATGGCGCGGTGGTATGTCGTGATCGCGGCGATTGTTGCGGCGGTTCTGCTGATTAAATGGTTTCGGTCGACAAAGACCGGAGAATACCTGTTTGCCAAGCTTGGCATTAAGCTGCCGTTGTTTGGTGCACTGACGATCAAGACGGCGTCCGCCAGATTTGCGCGCACAACAAGCACACTGCTTGCGGCAGGATTGTCACTTGTGGATGCGGTCGAGATTACGGCAAATATTATGGACAACAAGCTGGTTGAGGAAGCGCTGCACGGCTGCAGGGAGGAAATCATTCAGGGTGTGCCGCTGTCCGTCCCATTGCAGCAATGTGGAATTTTCCCGCCGATGGTCTATCATATGACTCGTATCGGCGAGGAGTCGGGTGATCTTGAGGGGCTGCTTGAAAAGCTGGCCGACTATTATGAGGAAGAGGTCGAGATGGCGACCCAGTCGCTGATGGCTGCGATGGAGCCGATGATCATCATCGTACTGGCAGGCGTTGTTGGTATACTGATCGGTTCGGTCATGGCGCCGATGGCGTCGATGTATTCGGGACTCGACAATTTATAATCGAATTAAGCGGAGCCGTGATAGGGACGGTGCCGTTTAAGATAAATACCTTTTGACCTAGGTATCATAACATAGCATAAAATGAAGAAGGAGAGAGAACTATGAACAATTTAAAAGTCAAAATGAAAGAAAAAATGAATAACAAAGGTTTTTCCCTGGTGGAGTTAATTATCGTTATCGCCATCATGGCAGTACTGATTGCAGTGCTTGCACCGCAGTTCTTGAGATATGTGGAGAGATCAAGATACCAAAAGGACAGAAGTGCGGTTGCTGAAGTAGAAAATTCAACAGAAATAGCGCTGGCAAATGAGACTATCGCGCAAGCTGTTACAACGAATGCCGGAGCAGTTGTTACGATTACTCCCGCAGGCGCTGTTTCATGTGATGTGGCAGCTGTCACAACGGAACTTACTGCTATCACTGGATTGACTTTGAATTTTACATCTAATGCATTTACAGAGTCAACTAATGATATCACGATTACAGTCGATCTTACACCTACGGGCTTCACGTATGTTACGGCCGGTCTACCGACTGCTCCATAATATAAAAATATTTTTATTTATATAATACATACCGAAAGGACTCTGCCCCTATGTCACCTGAACTCATTCTATACAGCATTATTTTTTTATTCGGTATCGTGATTGGCAGCTTTTTAAATGTCTGCATTTATCGGATTCCGAAGCAGGAAAGCATAGTGACGGAGCGTTCGCATTGTATGAGCTGCGGATATATGCTGAAGTGGTACGATCTTATACCACTTCTCAGCTATATCTGCTTAAGGGGGAGATGTCGCGCGTGCCGGAAGAAGATTTCCATACAGTACCCTATCATTGAAGCCGTAAATGGGCTGCTTTACTGCCTTGTATTCGCGGTGTATGGTTTCCAAATTGACAGTATTTTGTACTGTCTGGCATTTTCGACCCTCCTCACACTAAGCATCATTGATATGCGGACAATGGAAATTCCGCTTGGGTGCAATGTGTTGTTATTAACCGTAGGGCTGATTCATCTGGCAATCGATTACACAAACTGGTTACAGTATGTAATCGGCCTTTTATCGGTTAGCTTGTTCTTGTTATTCATTTATTATGCAACAAATGGGCGCGGGATCGGCGGCGGAGACGTCAAGCTGATGGCTGCGTGTGGGTTGCTGCTTGGCTGGAAGCTGATCATATTAGCATTTGTGCTCGGCTGCGTACTCGGTGCTGTGATACATCTCATTCGTATGAGGGCATCGGGTGCGGAGCATGTGCTGGCGATGGGACCTTACTTATCGCTTGGCATCGCCTTGTCAATTTTATGGGGTGAGCCGGTATTAAACTGGTATATGGGTTTCTTTGGCTAGGCGGCGTAATTGTTCAGGTGTTTGAGCAATCTGCGGCTGAACAGTGATAGGTAAGAGAGGAAAACAAACATGGCAAAGGTTCTGAGTATAGAGGTTGGATATTCCCTTGTCAGAATATGTGAACTGGACTATAAGATCAAACATCCGAAGATATACAGCAGTCTGGAGGTGGCGACACCGGAGGGCGCTTTTGAGGACGGTTATATCCGTCAGCCGGAGCAGCTTGCAGGAGCCATCAAAGAGGCGCTGGATAAAAACGGGATCCGGACGAGGCAGGCCGTTTATTCGGTTTCATCTGCCAAGATCGCAAGCAGAGAAGCATTCTTACCGTTTGTTAAGGAGGCGAAGCTGCAGGGTCTCGTGGAGGCGAGTGTCGGAGATTATTTTCCAGTGGACATTTCGGACTGCAAGATAACCTACCAGATTGTCGACATCCCGGAGTATCCGGATGGCACAAAGCAGTACAAGCTGTCGCTGATGACAGCGCCAAATGAGCTGCTCGAGTCCTATTATGAGCTTTCCAAGCTTGCGGGGCTGACGGTTACGGCACTCGATTACAGCGGCAACAGTCTTGCCGCAGCCGTAAAGGAAGTGCTGAAAAGCGGCACACATATGGTGATCAAAGTAGATGAACGTTCTTCCCTGTTGACCGTATTTACGGACGGGGCACTCGTGCTGCAAAGAACGGTTCCTTATGGCGGCGATTCCGCCATTGAGACAATCATCGATTTGGAGGAGAAGGAGAGCGGAGAGCGGGTCACCTACGAAAGAGCGCTGGAGCTGCTTAGAAGACGATCCTGCATTCGCACGTCTCTTGATTTGGAGGCTGTGGACAGTGAAGATGAAAACGATGAAGAAATCAAACAATTTCGCCTAAGTGTCGCTGAGTCGCTTAGTATGCTTGCGAACTCGATCCTGCGCGTAATTGATTACTATAATTCGAGAAACGCCGAACATCAGATGGAAGGCATCTTCCTAACCGGTTATTCGGAAAATTTCATGGGTCTGACAGCCTTTATGAGCGCCGAGTTAGGGGTCGCGGTTGACCGGCTTTCGAGTGCGGAGAGCGAGGCTTCGTTCGGTGGTCTGAAAAATGTCGGTGCGTATATTGGCTGTATCGGTGCCGCAATAGATCCGATGGATTTCATTCCGGATGCCCATATCGAAAAAAAGAAAAAAAAGTCAAGGACGGGTGTTGCGACAAATACGCAGCCTGCGGGGAAGGACTATACACCTATGGCGCTGCTTGCGTTTGGCGGCTGTGTACTGCTGTCGTTTGTGCTGGTGGCTGTAGCTTTGGTACCTTATTTCGCGGCGAAGACAAAGCACACGACACTTGTCCGCCGGGAAAAGGAGCTTGCGCCGGTCGAGAAGGTTTACCGCGAAAGCGTATATGCCGAGCAATATTTAAATGAAGTAAAAATGATGTATTATGCGACACAGACACAGAATGATCAGCTTCCGCAGTTCTTCAAGGAACTGGAACGCGTGTTGCCGTCTTCGGTGAACACACTTTCTTTTACAGTGGAGGCAGAAAAGGTGTCGATCAACATGAACGTTGAGAGCAAGGAAGCAGCAGCCAGGACGATACAGGAGCTGCGCGAATTTGAGAGTCTCGATACGGTGAAGGTGACGGCACTTAAGGAGGAAGCGGATGATCTGGGCGGTACAGTTGTAAACTTTACAGTGGACTGCACTTATGCGCCGGTATTGAAAGATGGCGAAGCGGAAGCAGAAGAGGCTGAAAATACTGCGGCGGATACAACTGCGGCCGACAGCGTCGTGCAGCGATAGGAGGGCTTTCAGATATGGATATGACAATTTCTAAAAGAGACAGAGCACTCCTGATCGCATTGGCAGGTGTGTTGGTTGCGGCGGCGTCTTATTGGTTTATTTATGTGGGCTTTACGGACAAGACAGCCGTGTTGAAAAATGAGAACACAGCTTTACAGACTCGTGTTGATGTGCTGCAGGAACTCGCAAACCGGCAGGAACAGATGGCCGAGGATACCATTGCGAACACAAATGAGGCGAAGGTGATCATGGATCAGTTTCCGTCCGATGCGCGAGAAGAGGATTTGATTATGCTTGCGGTCAATTTGCAAAATTATGCGCCGTTTGTTGCGGTGGATTCTATAACAATAGATGAACAGGAGCAACGGTATCAGTTTGCGGATGTGGCGGCACAGACGGAAGCATTTGTACAGAATTCTTTGCCTTCAGGGACTGTGGATCAGGCGGCGACAGACGCTGCGACGGATACGACAGATCCGACAACTACGGCAGATGCTGCGGCAGATCCACAGGCAGCTACGGCAGATACCACGGCTGCGGCGGACTATACGCCGACGCTGTATGAGAAGGATGGAACAATTTTCTGCCTGACGTCCTATGAGGGGCTTAAACGCGCGGTTTCCTATGTGCTGGATAGAAAGGATCGCACCGGCTTAGCCGTAACAGCGACCTACGACGTTGCGACGGGAGTTTTAGTAACGGGCATGAAGGTGGGCATTTGTTATGTGACAGGAACGGATAAGCCTTATATCGCACCGGAAATCCCATACATAAGACAGGGAACAGACAATATTTTCGGGACGATTTCGCTCGACGGGATTATAAACGAAGCAGACAATGCGGAAGAGACGGAGGGAGCCGAATAGCAGGCAGTTTAGGAAAAGACATCGAAACAGTAGTCGAAAGGAGGGACCAAAATGGGAGCATGGAAAGAACGAATTGATGATCGCGGCATGACGCTCGTAGAGTTGCTCGTTGCGATTGTCATACTTGCCATTATTGTGGTTCCTCTATTACATACCTTCATTTCTTCTGCGGGTGCAAATCAGCGGGCAAGAAGACTTTTACGGGTGACGACGGCGGCACAGGACATTATGGAAGGGTTAAAGGCTGATTCGCTTGAGGAGATTGCTTACCAGTTCAACTATACGGCAGGCAATGAGGCAAATGGACTTGACAGCTTTCATCTAGTCAACGGCAGTCTGATTAACCGCCAAGGTGTGATGGAGGACGGTATTTATGAAGTGCGCGCAAAGATTAGCGCTTCCGACAGGGCGGTGAGTGACTTTGTGAAGACGGCGGGAAACGAGGGAAAATTCGGCGATCCCGATCCACTTGAGGCAGATCAGGCGCCAACTGTTGTTTCTGATGACGGTGGAGCAACCTACTCCTATCTTCAGAAAAATGACGGAAAGTACTATTTTGCATTGCAAAATATGAATATTGAAAATACCGGATCACCTAATTTTGTTGTAGATGCGCTGATAGAGATTGATGCGACACCTTATCGTGCGCCGGATGAGCTATCTGCTACCAAGGCGACACACAATACAAATGAGATTGTCGATATTGCCAGTATGAACAGTCAACGTGACGCGTTTTATGTGCAGGAGGAAGCATTACTCAAGGAAGCAATCCAAAGTATCAATGCACTTCATAATCCGACGCCTGCTGTGACAAAAGAAGATCTGCAGCAGACAATCGAAATCACGGTCACAAAGACGCCAAATGGGGCACTTGGAAACACGAAGGATCGCATACAAGTATCGGTAGAGATTACATACAAAACGACGGGAGTTCCTTCCTATGAGCATATAAAGACGAAGGACATCTTCGACAATATCGCAACGGGGGAATCGCTTGACAGTGTGTACCTATTTTATCAGCCGCTCTATCACACATTGGGAGCGGCGGCGAAGAAGGACGTTATTATTTATAATAACGGGGATGCTGTCAATTATGTGCCGGCGATGCTGCAGGTCGCAAAGCAGGAGATGTCTGATAACACCTATCTGGCCTCTTACGAAAGCAGCTATCGATGTGACTTAAAAATTAAGGAACCGGCAAATCCGGATCGCGCCGACTCGGTGACGAAGCTTAGGACAAATTTGGATACAAACCTATATGCCGTTTATGACTCTTCTTTTACCGCACCTAATCAAGCAACCTATTATTATAATGCTTACTCGACGACTGATAAGGATGCTTTTTTGGCGGAGCCGATTTATGGCGAAAAGGATGAGGATCGTGTATTTGACGTAACAATTGATATTTATCAGGAAGGAACCTTTGCCAATGCGCTTACTACCGGCACAATTTCGCCGGAGGATCGGTTGCTTTCTATTTCAGGAAGCAAGAATTAAAATGTGGGAGGAAGCTTTTGAAAGGATGGTGCAGCCGGTTTGGCCGGTTTTTGAAAAAACAGAATAGTGGTTCCTCCATTGTTATTGTGATCGTAGCGCTCGCGTTTGTCGGCATTCTTGGCGCAACGATTATGTGGATGTCTCTCAACAATTATTTGATGAAGGCGACCGACCGCAGGACAAAGGAGAGTTTTTATTCGGCGGAAGCGGTGCTTGAGCAAATCGTGGCAGGGCTGCAAAAGGATGCTTCCGATGCAACGGAGCATTCCTATAGCTACGTCATGCAGAATTATGCGAATTGGAATGAGCAGAAACGTAACAGCAAATTCACCTCCGAGTATTTGGATGAGCTTCAGAAAATCCTCTCGGGAGGCGCAGGCGGGGTTGTGAATAAATATCAGCTTGCACGTCTTGCGCAGTATGTGGACAGCGGTGTTAACTTAAGCATTGACGCGGCGGCGCCGGGTGATCCCAAACGCCTTTTGCGGACTATGAATGTGGATGTTAGCGGCAACGTTGATTATTCACAGCCGACCGGAGAGATTGTGCGCCCGGCGGATGAGGATTATCTGCTGTTAAAAGGGCTTCATCTTGAATTCGTGGATGAGAGGGGCTTTTTATCGGTGATTGATACAGACATCATGATCAGTGCGCCGTCGGCGGTATTTACACAATCCTCGTCGATGCCTGAGGTGTTTGAATTTTGTGTGATTGCGGACAAGGAGTTTAAGAATACGCTGACCTCAGGTCTTGTCACCCTAAACGGAAACTTGTACGCGGGCGAAGACGGGATCAACGTCTATCACGAAATGCGTCTGCAAAATTCGGAATACATTATCTCCAAAGGATCTGTGACACTGGAAAACAGCAATGCCAAGCTACTTGTCGGGGGCTCGGCTGAGGAGGACATTCCGCAGTTTTGGGCAGAAAACATTGACTTGCAGGCAGGAGAGACAACGCTTCATTCCAGGACATTTGTGGCGGATGACTTGACGATGAACGGTGTAAGAACCGAGGTCAAGCTGGAAGAAGAATATTACGGCTATGGCAGTTCGACGGTGGACTCCGCAAAGAGCAGTGCAATCATGATCAACGGCATTGACAATACGCTGGACATGACAGAGTTGAACAAGCTGCTGATTGCAGGACATTCCTATATAGGAACCTCCAAGGCGGCGGGCATAGACAGTAATCCGATTATGAATCCTGCGGATCAGGATCTATCCGATGTGAACGCGGCGGCGAATACAGATATCCTGATGGGAGAATCGATTGCGGTAAAGGGCAACCAGATCGCATATCTGATACCGGAGGAATGCATTGGTGTTTTGAATGGAAATACCGTCGTTGGGAAAAACCCCCTTTCTGGTGCGGAATATACGGCAATGATGACACAATACAGTGGCGACGCCGCTTTCAGCGAGGTATCTTTCTCTAAGACTGTGTCTAAATATGGCGGTGGAATTTCGCTTGGCGCCTATGCTTCTGATTTTAGAAAGATTTTTGCACCGAGTAACGGCGAAACAATGGTTTATTATTATATGGTGATGAGTGAGGAGAATGCGAACCACTTTTTCAAGGATTTCTATGGTTTGCAGAAAAGCATGTTTGATCGCTATTTCAATATTTATTCATCAGGCGGAATTTTGACTGGCACGTTTGCGCGGATCAATATGCAGGGTAACTATATGACGTCCGAATCGACCGGTCTGCCAGCTGCGCCGCAGTCGGTGACGTTACATGATGCAAATCCGCAGGAGGCATATGAGCTTTCTGAGGAGACGGGGCGTTATACGGAAATCAACAAGGCGCTGACAACAAAGCTTATCGACAATTATTACGGCTTGACGGAAGAGGAAAAGCTGAAGACTGTTTTTGAAAATCTAATAAAAAAATCAGAAGTGACACTATTTACCGGAGGCGGCACGAGAAGCTTTGTGTTGGATGACGGTGTTAATGCAGTGTTTACCGGTGTGGATACTTATGAATATGGAACTTTGGGAAATTCTAATACGCGCCTGATCGTTGCGCTGAATGATGTCAACGTATCCCGTAATTTTACGGGTCTCATCATTGCCGGCGGCGTTGTTACGGTCGATGCGGGCGTGACATTAAACAGTGCGGTGAGTGGTGATCCGAAATCGGAGCTTGCACGTGTGCTGCAATGCGAGGCAAGCAGTACGGATACGCGCCGTCCGATTGATTTCTTTGTGAACGGTGCCGAGTATGTGCTGGACGGAACGCCGGTTTCCCCAGTTGAGGACGGAATGGTTGCAAACGGAATTGATGTGACCCGGCTCGTCAGATACCAGAATTGGATCAAGAAATAGGAATGGACTATGAAGGATGACAATCGTGGATTTTCGTTAGTAGAGATAATTATTGTGTTGGCAATACTCG